>JBBQIU010000120.1:0-7594 GCA_038325245.1 Verrucomicrobiota bacterium | reverse complement strand
GCGACCTCGGATCTTCGGGAGCTCAACGTGAACGACGTCTTTGTGTTGCGGCCGATGAGCAAAGTCACGGTACGATCGAGCACGATTGGTCCCTGCAGCTTGACGTTTTTTGCGGTGAATTTCGACCTCATCACCGGAGTGTTTTCTTTCACGGAGTTGAAGGCTTTTCAGCGAATTCCAGAACCGGTGGTTTCCGCGACGATGATGTGCCGGGGGGACCAGCACCTGGCCGGTGAGGTCTCCAAGCTGTTTGCGGATTGCCAAGGAAACCGCGCCAGGGTGCGTCTCGGCTTTCTTAAGGTGCTCACAGACTTTGCGACGCCCCACCTTGGTGGTGGCGGCGTCGCGGCCACCAACGACGATTCCGACTCCCGGGTCAGGAGAATCCTGGAGGAGCATCCGGAATCGCAACTGCTCGAGTACTCGGTGGAGGAGTTATCCCGGCTGGCGCGGTGCAGCACCCGACATTTCAGCCGCCTGTTCAAGAAATTCTGCGGCGTCTCGCTTCGGGCGAAACAGTCGGAATTAAGGCTGCTAAAGGCACGACAAGTGCTTTGGGAAAACTCGGATAAGATTATTGACGTGGCCCACGCTTGTGGATTTCGGTCCCTGGCGCTTTTCAACCTCATGTTTCGGAGGCGATTCGGGATGACCCCATCGGAAATGCGGGTTCGAAACCCTAAGAAGAAGACGGTCCGTCGACTCGGAAGACGCAGTGGCGAACCGACGAACTCGAAAGGCAAAGCTTAACCGGCGGCGCTGCCGAATAGCTTCAGACGCCTGGGCCCGGCTTGCCGTCGGTACCAAACCGTTCGAATGCCGGGTGGAACCTCAGCGGTGCGGGACCAGGGGCTCAAACTCGAATGGGAGAAAAGGTCATCGGACCTGGACATCGCGATCCAGGTGTGGCTCGCCGACCCACTGTTTGACCGAGCAGCAGAGTGAACATCGCCTGGTGGCGATGACCTCGTTCCAGTATTGGGGCACCACCCCCCGGGACCTGAACAGTTACAGCGGATCAACGGGACGTTTGGGAAGAGAACGGGAACCGGCTCAAGGTCATCGCTCCATCCCACCTCGCGGCTGGTTGCGGACGGGATTCGGGCTTGTTCCGTCTTCTTCCCAACCTATGTTCGCGTTGTCATGGAGGCTATCGAACGGCTGAGTAGGGGGAGGCGGGCCGCGCTATTGATGGGTCCCCTTCTATTTGCGGCGATCCTATCCGTCGATGCGGCCCATCGGGACGTCATCTTGGTTGACGATCCGGTTGCCTATTTTCCTCTCGAGGAACTTCTGGGGGAGACGACTGCGAAGGACGCTTCGCCCGGAGGTTTCGACGGAGAGTTTGTTTATGACGCGTCCAATGCCGGGCCGGTGCCGGGAGTGCCGGGCATCGGCACCAACGCGGTCTCGTTCCTTGGTGGCACTGAGCCCGGATTCATCCGGATCCCATTTCGTCCGGAACTCAATCCGGTTGCGGCCGACGGCGTCTCCGGAGGGCCGTTCTCCGCCGAGTGCTGGGCGCAACCGTTGTCGCATGCCGGCTCGGGCACTTACCGGGTGGCCCTGGCGATGTTCGGGCCGTTTGGTTCGGGCATTTACGGCAACGCGTCGGGCTGGAACTTCTACCAGCACTCGCCGGACGGATCGGGTAGTTATTGGATCCTGAATATGAGGCCGCCGGTCTTTCTTCAGGCGGTGTCCGTTCCGATTGTCCTGCTGGAATGGCATCACCTCGCGGTGACGTTCGATGGGACGACGGTAACGTTCTACATCAATGGGGAGGCCCGTGGCACGTCGGCGGCCCCGGGGTATCTCGCCAATAACGTCGCGGACGGACAGATCGGCGCCGGTCAGAACACGGGGCAGGCGCCATTTGAGGGGAGCGTGGATGAGGTGGCTTTCTATGGCCACGTGCTCACGGCCGGGCAGATCCTGGCGCATTATCAGTCCGGCACTAACTCGTTCCGGGCCGAGGCGACGGCGCCGGGGATCACCCAGCAACCGTCTCCCTTGACCGTGTTTTCTGGAACGACCGCGACGTTCCAGGTCACCGCGACGGGCACGCCGCCCCTGACGTTCCAGTGGCGTCGAAATGGGGCCCCGGTGTTGGGCGCCACGAACAGCAGTTACACGTTCCTGGCGGTCCATCCCGCGGACGCGGAAGCGCGGTTTTCGGTCGTGGTGAGCAACCCGGCGGGAGCCGTGACGAGTGCCGAGGCGGCGCTCACCGTGGAAACCGGCCTGGAGATCCTGCGCAATCCTTATTCCATCATCCGCAGGGTCGGAAGCCACGCGAGCTTTCGCGTGGTGGCGGACGGGGCGCGCCCGATTGAGTACCGCTGGTTTGAGGACGGGAATCTGATTCCTGGCGAGACGAACGACACCCTCTGGCTCCGGGCCATTCCGCTGAGCCGGGACGAGGCGGCATACGGCGTCGAGCTGCGGAATCCCTTCACGACGGTGACGAGCGAGGCCGCGATTCTCTCGGTTGAGCCGCGTTTGGTGGAGGTGTCGGTGAATGGTTATGCCCGCCTGGTAATGGCCGACGCGCCCGTGGCGTATTGGCGCTTGGATGAACCCGACAGCAGCAATACCGCCACGGATGCCGCCGGCAGCTTCGACGGCGCGTATGTCCCCGGGAACGGCACGTTCGAGTTCCGGATTCCAGGCGGCATCCCCGGCGATTCCAACCCTTCGGTGGGCGTCTCCGCGGGATCGGTGATCTCCATTCCTCACGCGCTCGAGTTGAACCCGGTCAGCGGGCCGTGGTCGGCGGAGGCGTGGGTCCGGCCGGATTCGCTGGATCCGGCTCAGTTTCGCACGGTGTTTTCGTCGATGTGGAACAGCGATTTTGGAAATCACGTGTTCGGATGGAATGTTTACCAGCACGTGGCGGGGGTCTGGACGCTGAATCTCTTCAACGGAGGAGGCTCCAGCACGTTTGTGAGCGACTTCACCCACAACCCGATCGTGCCTGGATCCTGGTACCACATGGTTATCACGGATGACCGCGAAACGATCCGCTTCCACGTGAACGGCTCGCAGGTCGGGTCCGTCCCGCAGGCCATTTCGAGATTCGCACCCAACGGTTTGAACGGGGACCCGGAAGTCGCGGGAGGCGCGACCGTGTTCGGACAGCGGAGCGACAACGCTTTTGATCCCGGTGACGGGGCCCTCGACGACGTTGCCATCTACAACACGGCGCTGACGCCCGAGCAGATCCTGGTTCACTATCAGAATGCAGTGCGCCTGGGTTTCCAGCGGTCCGGTGCCGGCGTCACTCTGACCTGGCCGTTTGGCACGCTCGAGCAAGGGCTGGAGGTGGGCGGGCCTTATTCGCCCGTATCCGACGCCACGTCCCCGTTCAGCGTGGGAGCCGATGGTGCCGCGCGGTTCTTCCGCCTTCGGACGGAATGAACCGGCCAGGGCCGTGGTCTCTGACGAAAGCGAAGGGATGGGGGATGACGACTTCGAGGGCGCCCGTGGGGTGACGGGAGGATTCCGGAGGTTAAGGGTGAGGGGATCGGAAGAGATGTCCTCAAGCTTTTCGGCCATTCGGCCGATGGAAGTCGGACAGGGACCGCATCCCGGAATCGTGGTGCGCGGACGTACCCGCCGAAGACCGGCCGGACGGAGCGGCTGCGAACGATCCAAGGAATCGGCCCTGCCCCGGTGGTTGAATCCGGCTCGCCGGGTTTCCCAGCCCCCTATGCGAATCGTCCCGCTTCATCGAAGCCTGTCTGAACGGCCTGCCTTTCGGCGCCGGATGGGTGGGTTCGGTAGAATGGTAATCATCGGCCGGCAGGCCATTCATGTGGGCGCCTTCATTGCGCTGCTGGCGTGCCGTGCAGCCGATCCGACGGCAGCCCAGGCAGTGACCGATTTCACCCAGTGGCGCGCGTTGTCACACGAGGCGCTGGCAGAGGGGCGACCCGTCCAACTCGAAGGCATTGTTCTCTGTTACGACTCTGAGTGGGGACAGTTGTATATACACGACGGCAAACGAGTGGCGTATTTCACTCCTCACACGTTTCCGGTCGGAGTGGTGCCGGGCCAGGTTGTCCGGATCAGCGGCGTCACCGTTGCGGCGGCGCAAGGCGATGGACTGACCAACGGGCAACTGACGGTGATTGGAAGGTCGGAGTTGCCACCCGCGAGGCGCCTCCCCCTGGGGTCGATTCACGAGTCGGCGGTTGATTGGGTTGAGGTCGAAGGGGAGGTGCGCGTGGCCGACAGCAGCCCCGGGCGGCTCGCGCTGGTCCTTCACGACAAGGGGCGAAGCGGGGTCGTGTACGTCCTGGGGGGCCCGCCTTCGATCGATGGCCAATCCTTCGTCGGCAGCCGGATTCGCGTACGTGGCATCCATGGCAGCACGATCCGCAACGGGCAACTCGAGGTGACATGGACCCCGCGCCTGGAGGAAATCACCGTGCTGGAAGCTGCGCCGTTTCCCGCGGAACCGGCCTACGTGAGCGCCATCGGGAGCCTGCTCAGCAGGCCGTTGGGCGCCTGGACAAACCATCCCGTGCAGATCAACGGACTCGTCGTGTTGCATTCCCCGGGCGAGCGGATGGGAATCGAGGACCCGACCGGATTCATTTGGGCCGACGTCATCCAGGTGACAACGGTCGAGCCGGGGCGTCGCGTGCAGATTCGGGGCTTTCTCGGCTTCTCGGACGGCGAAGCCGTCCTGCATGACGCCTATTTTGAAGTGGCTCCAACGCCTCAGCCGACCGTTTGGCTGGCCAAGGAAGCGGACGAAACGTGGGTGCCTCCGGCAGAAGGAACTGAGCTCACGAGTATGAGCGTCATCCGCCAAATGTCACGCTCCGAGGCTGAGAAGCAGCATCCGGTCCGGATCCGGGGCGTGGTGACCTACGCCGATCCGGAGTGGGGGACATCGTTCATTCAGGACGGGGATCAAGCGATCTATGTGGATCTGCGAGACAAGGAGGTCCGTGCCGGGCAGGTGGTGGAGATCTCCGGGCAGACGTCGCCGGGCGGCTTCGCACCGCAATTGATCCACACGAGCTTTAAAATCCTGGGTGTCACCAATCATCCGGTCGCCGTGAGGGCGACCTTCGAAGACCTGATGAGCGGACACCTCGACGCGAGGTGGATCGAACTGGAAGGGGTCGTCCGGCACGCCACCGCCCAATGGAATCACGCCCGGCTCGAGATGCTGACGCCGAGCGGCCGGTTTCTCGCGACGATTCCCAATTACGCGGGCACGGTGCCTCCCCCCAATCTCGTGGACGCGCTCGTGCGGGTGCGGGGGGCATGCACGTCCTCCATGAATCCGCGGGGCCAGTTGTCGGGATTCACGCTCAACACTCCCAGCCTGGATTTCGTGGAGATCCTCGACGCCGGTCCCGCCAATCCCTTCGATGGCGCGGCCCGGCCGATCGCCTCCCTGGCTACGTTTGACCCGTCTCGCATCGCCGGACGCAGGACCAAGGTCGCTGGAACGGTGACGCTGGTGCTCCCGGGACGGGGCTTCTACCTCGAAGATGACAGCGCCGGAATCCGCGTGACGACGGAGGGAATCGCGCCGGTCCAGGCGGGCGACCGGATCGAGGCACTCGGCTTTCCGGCGTTGGGCGAATTTTCGCCGATGCTGCAGGACGCGATGATCCGGACCGTCGCGAGAGGGGTGGTGCCGCCGACGGAGGCGACGACGGCGGAGGCGATTCTGCTCAACGGGCTCGTTGATGGGCGACGCGTTCATCTCGAGGCACGGCTCGTGCAAGACGTGGCGCGGTCGGCGAACCCCCAGTTGTTGTTGCAGGACGGGGCGTTCACCTTCACGGCGCGACTGCTGCGATCCGACACGCCGGACGCGCTTGCGGAGCGTCTCCAAGGGGGGAGCCTGCTGCGACTGAGCGGCGTCTGTGCGATCCAGGCGGGTCCGGAGCGTGAGCCCCGAGCCTTTCAGCTTCTGTTGGATTCGGCGGAGGACATTGTCGTGCTTGAACGTTCGCCGTGGTGGACCCTCCGACGCATTTTCGGGATCTCGATCGGGCTGGGCGGGGTGCTCGTGCTGTCGCTGGCGTGGATCCGGCTGCTGCGGCGTGAGGTGGGCTCGCGCACGCGTCAGTTGAGCGAGGAATCGCGGCTCCACAAGGAAACCGCCTCCCGCCTCGAAGCAGAGGCGGCGCGACGGGAACAGGTGGAGCGGGAGGTCGCGAAGAAGCAGCGAGAACTTCTCGCCCTGTCGCGTCACGCGGGGATGGCGGAAGTCGCGACGGGCATGCTCCACAACGTCGGGAACGTGCTGAACAGCGTCAACGTCTCCGCCAATCTCATTCTCGACCAGACCGCCAGCCTCTCGATCGGCGGCGTGGCCAAGTCCGCGTCTCTCCTGGAACAACAGGCCGGCCGGCTGGGGGCTTTCATGGATTCCGACCCGCGGGGTCAGCTCTTGCCCAAGTATCTTTCCCGCCTGGGATCCCAGCTCGAAGGCGAACGCGGGGCACTTCTGGAGGAGATTGAGCGACTCACAAAGAACGTCAGCCACATCAGGGAAATCGTCGTGATGCAGCAGGGACTGGCGACCCATTCCGGCGTGGACGAGAAGACGCGCCTTTCCGAACTGGTGGACGACAGCCTGCGCATCGAGGGCGGATCGACCGAGCGGCATGGCGTGCAGGTGACCTGCGAGTGCGAGGAGAACCTTCCGGAGATCACGGTCGAGAGGCACAAGGTGATTCAGATCCTGGTGAATCTGCTTCGGAATGCCCGGCAGGCCTGCAAGGCCTCTGACCGCGAGAAGAAGGAAGTATGGATCCGCGTCCGCCGAGCGGACAACGCGGCCAGGATCTCGGTCGCCGATAACGGTGTGGGCATCCCTCCGGAGTTGATCGGCCGCCTCTTCAGTCACGGCTTCACCACGCGGAAGGACGGCCATGGCTTCGGACTCCACAGCGCGGCCCTTGCGGCGCGCGATATGGGTGGGACGCTGCGCGTTCACAGCGAGGGATCGGGAAAGGGAGCGGAGTTCGTGCTCGAGATCCCCCTGACCCGACCCGTTAGGACCGCCATGCCAGTCGCCAACTAACGGTTGATGGGCAGCGACCACGGTTCGCGGACCGCGCATTGGGACCATGAACCGTGCGATGGAGGGCGCCGCTCCGTCGGAGCCGAGGATTGGGGTTGGGGCTAGAGTTCAACAGGTTCCGACGGAGCGGAACCCTCCAGGGCGGCTTCGGTTCATGGGTAGCAACGTTTTCCAAGAATCGGACACGCATTGGGACCATGAACCGGGGGGAGTGCCCCTCACCCGGTTCCGCATGCGCGGAACCCTGGAGATTGGCCATTTTTCCGGTCTGGAATCCCAACGGGATTCCGTCCCAAAGCCCAGGTTGGACCGCGAAGCGAGCCTACCCTGGGTAAACGACGTTCAATGCATCAACCCCAACGGGGCTGCGCCACCTGGACGCAACCCCGTTGGTGGGGTTGTGGGTGATTCGGCGATCCCACCCAGGGTAGCTCGTTCCTCGCAACCCTGGGCTTTGGGACGCAATCCCTTCGGGATTGGGAAATGCCCTCCGCGCACGGTGTGGAGAACGATCAGGGCATCGCCCTGGGCAGT
>JBBQIU010000119.1:0-7610 GCA_038325245.1 Verrucomicrobiota bacterium | reverse complement strand
GGGTTTGCTCTCTCCCCCCGCTGCCTTGGCCGGCTTGGCCGCAGGCGTAGCCTCGGGGGTCTGGGGAATGGATTTCTCTTCTGCCATGGGGACCTGTTAGTGAATGCCGGTCTTGGCTTTGGGATTGCGCTGCACGCCCACGGTCTTCCGGGGCCCCTTTCGGGTACGCGCGTTGGTCTGGGTGCGCTGTCCGCGGACCGGCAGGCCGCGAAGATGTCGCACGCCCCGGTAGCACTTGATGCCCTGGAGCCGCTTCAGGTTCAAACCGATCTCGCGCCGAAGATCTCCCTCGATGACATACTTGCCCTCGGTGATGGCGTGGACGATGAGCGAGAGTTGCTGCTCGGTCAGGTCCTTGGCGCGCAGTCCAAGGGGGATGTTCGCCCGCTCGAGGACCTCGAGGGCATTTGAGGGACCGATCCCGTAGACGTATCGAAGCGCAATCTCGATGCGCTTCTCGCCGGGAATCTCAACACCTATGATGCGTGGCATGGCGGATGACTAGCCTTGGCGCTGCTTATGGCGCGGGTTGGAACAAATGACGCGGATCACGCCTTTGCGGCGGACCACCTTGCAGTTCTCGCACAATTTTTTGACCGAAGCCCGGACTTTCATGACAACTCATTTCTGTCTGTTCGTGATACAACCCCTGGAGAGGTCGTAAGCCGACATTTTCATCACAACCTTCTCGCCCGGCAGCAGGCCGCTGTATTCCAGCCGCAGCCGCCCCGGCACGTGCGCCAGGACACGATGACCATTGGGCAATTCCACCCGAAACAGGCCGTTAGGCAGAACCTCCCGAATCGTCCCCTCGCCCCGTATCGCGTCTTCGCTTAGCACGTCAAAATCTCGGCATCCCCATCCCTCACGAGGATGGTATGCTCAAAATGAGCGGACAGCTTGCCATCCGCCGTGACCACCGTCCAGCCGTCATTCAGGATCCTCACGTCCCGCCGACCCGCGTTCACCATCGGCTCGATGGCGATCGTCATCCCCGCCTTCAGCCGGGGCGACCGCCGACCCGGCTCGACAAAATTCGGCACCTGCGGTTCCTCATGGACGGTCCGTCCCACCCCGTGACCGACAAATTCCCGTACCACGCTGTACCCCGAGGACTCTACGCAGGTCTGCACCGCCCGGGAGATGTCCTCCACGGTGTTGCCACCCCGGGCCGCCTCGATCCCGAGCCCAAGCGCCGTCCGCGTCACATCCATCAACCGCTGCGCCGCCGGGTCGCAGCCTCCGACCGCGAAGGTGGCCGCCGTATCCCCCACGAAACCCCGGTAAAACACCCCGATATCCACGCTGATCAGGTCGCCGAACTGCAGGCGGCGCGGCCCGGCGACGCCATGCACGACCTCCTCGTTGACCGAGAGGCAGGTATGCCGTGAAAAGCCCCGGTACCCAAGGAAGGCACTCCGCGCCCCATGGACCCGGATGCGGTCTGCCGCGAACAGGTCCAATTCCTCCGTCGTGACCCCCGGACGTACTTTGACACCCATCTCTCCTAGGACTCGTGCCGCAATCTGGCACGCCGCCCGGATCGAACCCACGTCGCCTTGGCTCTTGATCAAACTCATGCTCTAGAGCCGGATCCTGCCCTCCGCCGACCCCTGTTCACAGGAGGCGCCGGGAGGCGTTTCAATGAACGAAAACTAAAATCTCCCGCGCATACGGCCCTTCTTCAGGAACCCGTCGTAGTGTCGCATCAGCAGGAACGACTCCAATTGGCGGAGGGTATCCAGCAGGACACCCACCGTGATCAGAATGCTCGTCCCGCCGAAGAAGCTGGCCACCTCGAACGGAACCCCCATGGCCCGGTAAAGGATCACCGGGAAGACGGCGATCGCGGCCAGGAAGATCGCCCCTGCCAGGGTGATCCGACTCATGGTCCAGTGAAGGAAGTCACTGGTCGCCTGACCAGGCCGAACCGCCGGGACATAACCGCCGTACTTCTTAAGGTCGTCGGCGATCTGGATCTCGTTGAAGATCGTCGCAACCCAAAAATACGAGAAGAAGATGATCATGCCCGCTTCCATCATGAGGTAGGCGGGGCTCCCGTAACCGATGGCCATCCCGAGCGTCTTGAGGAAGCCAAGCTGGTCGAAGCGGCTGCCCAGCGTCATCAGCAGCTTCTCCGGGAACATGAGGATCGCCTGCGCGAAGATGATCGGCATCACCCCGGCGGCATTCACCCGCAGAGGCATGAAGGAACTGCGGGCCGGCGCGACCTTGCGACCCACCGACCTCTGGGCGTACTGGACGGGAATCTTCCGCTGGGCCTGGGTCACCGCGATGACCGCTGCCATCACGGCCACGAGAAGCAGGATCAGAGCGATGGCGTGGAAGATGTTCTTTCCTCCCACTCCATTCGGCGGGAAGAACATCAGGCTGACGCCCTTCACCGTGGCCGGGAGCCGGGAGAGAATGCCCACCGTGATGATGAGCGACACCCCGTTGCCTATGCCGCGCTCGGTGATCTGTTCACCCAGCCATACCAGCAGCATCGTGGCCGCAGTCAGGAGCAGGACCGTCTGAAGTCGATACCACCAGATCGGGTCCATGATGACCAGGCGACCCTGGAAGCTCTGGAACCCCGGGATGCTCTGGGGACTCTCCCACCCCACCGCCATCGCGAATCCCTGCCCGAGGCAGAGCACGATCGTGAGGTAGCGGCTGTACTGGACGATCTTCATCCGGCCGCCTTCCTCGCGCGACATCTTGCTCAGGCTGGGAACCACGGCTCCCAGCAACTGGATGATGATCGTGGCGCTGATGTAAGGCATGATGCCCAACGCCCCCAGGGCGCAGCGCTCGAGTGCGCCCCCGGTGAACAGGCTGTACATGCTCACCAGCGAGTTCCCGGCACTGTTGCGCTGGATCTCGCGGAGAAACTCGGTAAGGGCACCACCATCCAGCCCCGGCAGCGGAATGATCGCGATCATCCGGCACACCGCGAGGAGTCCCAGGGTGAACAGAATGCGCGACTTCAGCTCCGGTACCCGGAAGCAGTTCGACAGGGTCGCTAGTATCTTGGAGAACATGCCGGCCTCGGGGAACTTCAGGCCTTCGACGCCACCGTCCGCTGGATCAAGTGGCATTCGCCACCGGCGGCCTCGATCTTGACCCGGGCGGTGGCGCTGAAGGCGTGCGCATGCACCACCAATCGGATCGCCAGTTCACCCTCCCCCAGAATCTTGATGCCATCCTCGCGACCCCGCACGATTCCGCCCTCACGCAGCGCCTTCTCGTCCACCACGCTCCCCGCCTCGAAGCCCGCGAGGGCCCCGACGTTCACGGGCAGGTAGGCGATGCGATGCCGGGCATTGTTGAATCCGCGCTTGGGTATGCGCCGGATCAGCGGCATCTGGCCGCCTTCAAAGCCCACCCGCAGGGAGCCACCGGCTCGCGCGGACTGGCCCTTGCCACCGCGGCCCGAAGTGCGCCCCAAGCCGCTGGATTCGCCATGGCCTACGCGCTTGGAGGTCGTGCGCGCGCCGGGACGGTTGACTAGTGTGTGCAGTCGCATGGAGATGAGTGTCAGGTGGTGGCAAGGATCGGCGCCTTGGGCGCCACGTGGATGCCGCGTGCGCGGAGAATGTCCTCGCGCGTCCGCAGACCGGCGAGCGCCTTCAACGTCGCCTTGGCAACGTTTGCCGCGTTCTTGGATCCCAGAGATTTGCTCAGGACGTTCCGCACCCCTGCCGCGTCGAGCACGGCGCGGACCGTCTTGCCGGCGATCACACCAGTGCCGGCGGATGCCGGCCGGAGAAGCACCTGGGCGCCGTCGAAGTGCGACGTCACCTGGTGGGGAATGGTGGTCGCCGCGAGCGCCACGTTCACCATGGCCTGCTTGGCGTTTGCTCCGCCCTTCTTGATGGCCTCGGCCACCTCACCCGCCTTGCCCAGGCCCAGCCCCACCCGGCCTTTGCGGTCGCCCACGACGATCAGCGCGCTGAAGCTGAAGCGCCTGCCGCCCTTCACGACCTTGGAGGACCGGTTGATGAAGATCACCTTCTCCAGCAACTCGTTGCCGTCCCGGTCCGTCGAGACCTCCTGCGGCCGGGGACGCCGGCCACGCTGGGGGCGACCACCCCCAAAGCGGGAATCGGGCCCCCGGGATTCGGGTCCACGAGACTCAGCCGGGCGACTTTCGGGAATCACTGCCTGTACGGGTTCTGCCATAGCCGGATGTGTTGGATCAGAATACGAGACCGGCCTCGCGGGCGGCGTCGGCCAGTGCCTTCACCTTGCCGTGATAGCGCGCCCCGCTGCGGTCGAAAACCACCTGCTTGACCCCCTTCGCCAGCGCAGCCTGCGCGGCGAGCGTCCCGATCTTCTTTGCGGAGTCGACGTTGGCTTTGAGCACCTGCCCCTCCACGGATCCGCTGGCGCCACCGCGGGTGGAGGCGGCGGCCAGGGTCGATCCGATCGAATCGTCGATGAACTGCACGTAGATGTGCTGACCGGTGAACCGCACGCTCATCCGCGGCCGTTCTGTCGTGCCGATGACCTTCTTCCGCACGCGTAGGCGGCGGAGATGCGCGAGGCGCTGCTTGTTCTGGATGTTCATGCTGCGGGGAAAATTGTGACTCGGTGGCGGCTGCGCCCGGTTACTGTACCGTCTTGCCTTCCTTGCGGCGGACCTGCTCCCCGGCGTACCGGACTCCCTTGCCCTTGTATGGCTCAGGCGGGTAGTAGGAGCGGATCTCGGCGGCCACCCGGCCGACCACCTGGCGATCCGGACCCTCGACCCGGATTTTTGTATTCTCGTCGACCGTTACCTTGATCTGGTCCGGGATCGGATAATTGAGCGGGTGTGAATACCCAAGGCTGAGATTCAGCACCTTCCCCTGCACCGCGGCCTTGAAACCGACGCCCTGGATCTCGAGCTGCTTGGTGAAGCCCTCGCTGACGCCGTTTACCATGTTGTTGAGAATCGCACGCGCCAGACCGTGAAGGGCCTTGGCCTGGGCCGTGTCATCCGCGCGGGAGACCAGGATGGTGTCCGCCTTGATCTCGATGGTCGTTCTGGCCGGGAGGATGAACGCGAGGTTCCCCTTCGGGCCCTCTACCTTCACCTGGCCCTGCGAAACCGCGACCTTTACCTTGGCGGGGATCTTGATGGGCTGCTTTCCGATACGCGACATAAGAGGTTCCTCGGGGGATCACCAAACGGTACAGAGCAGCTCACCGCCGACATTCTGTTTGCGGGCCTCGCGGTCGGTCAGCAGCCCGGCCGGGGTCGACAGGACCACGACACCCAGGCCGCCGCGCATCTTCGGAATCTCCGCACAGCGCGAGTAGACGCGGCGACCGGGGGAGCTGACTCGTTTCAACCCCTCAATGACACTCTTCCGGCCAGTGTACTTCAACTTGAGGCGGAGACTCTTGATGCCCTTGCCCTCGGTGACGACATCCGTGATGTAGCCTTCACGCTTGAGGACCTGCGCCAGGCTCTCCTTCAGGCGCGAGTGCGGCAGAACGAGCTCGGGATGGAGTGCGCGGGTGGCGTTCCTCACCCGGCAGAGAAAATCGGAAATTGGGTCGGTCGACATAAGCTTACCAGCTCGCTTTGGTGACGCCCGGAATGAGTCCGGACAGAGCCATTTCACGGAAGGTGATGCGAGAGATCTGGAATTTCCGCAGGTATCCGCGGCGTCGCCCGGTGATCCTGCAACGGTTCACCAACCGCACAGGGCTCGCGTCGCGCGGGAGCTTTGACAGCCCCTCGTAGTCACCCCGCGCCTTCAACTCGGCACGCTTCCTCGCGTACTTTGCCACCGTCGCCCGCTTGCGCTTGTCGCGCTCCATCCAGGATGTTTTTGCCATACTCTCTGGTCAGTGGAATGGGAAATTGTATCAGCGTTCCGCGAACGGCATGCCCATGAGCTTCAACAGCTCGCGCGCCTCGTCGTCAGTCGCCGCGGAAGTCACGAACGTGATATCCATGCCCTGGTGTCGCTTGATCTTGTCCAGGTCGATCTCGGGGAAAATGGTCTGATCGTTGATCCCGAGGGTGTAATTGCCCCGACCGTCGAAGTGCCGGGGATTCAAGCCCCGGAAGTCACGGATCCGCGGCAGCGCGGTCGCCACCAACCGGTCGAGGAACTCGTACATGCGGTCGCGGCGGAGCGTGACCCGGCAGCCGACCGGCTGGCCCTTCCGCAACTTGAAGTTCGCCACGCTCTTCTTGGCCTTGTTGATCACGGTCTTCTGCCCCGTGATGGCCGTCAGGTCCTTGGCGGCATCATCCACCGCGACCTTCTCCAGCGACGAGCTGACCCCCATGTTGATGACGATCTTCTCGATCCGCGGAATCTGGTGGACGTTTTTGAAGCGGCCGCTTCCCAGGAGGGAGGGCTGCACTTCGCTGGTGTATTTCTGATAGAGCCTGGATTTCATGGACGGGTCGCGAACTTATGCCTGGGTGGGGGCGGTCCGCCGGGCGGCTCGCTCATCATATCGGGACGCGAGCATGACCTTGGAGACGTGCAGGGTGCCTTCCCTCTCCACGATGGCGCCCTGGGGGTGCTGCTGCGACTTCTTGGTGTGGCGCTTCACGATGCGCACGCCCTCGACGACGACGCGTTGTTTGCCGGCAAGGGTTGCCAGCACCTTGCCGCGCTTCCCCTGCTCCGAACCGGCGATGATGACGACCTCATCGCCCTTCTTGACGTGGAATTTGACGGCCATGGCTCAGACGACCTCCGGCGCGAGGGAAATGATTTTCATGAATTTGCGGTCACGGAGCTCGCGGGCCACCGGGCCGAAAATGCGCGTGCCACGCGGGTTGTTCTCCTTGTCGATGATCACCACCGCATTCGAATCGAACCGGAGGCAGGACCCATCCTTGCGCCGGATCGTCTCACGCGAGCGAACGACCACGGCGTTGCACACCTCGCTCTTCTTCACGGTGCCATCCGGAGTGGCCTCCTTGATGTGAACCTTGACCACGTCGCCGACCCTGGCATAGCGCTGGTTGCGACCGAGCACGCCGATGCAGGCGGCACGTCGCGCGCCCGTATTGTCCGCGACATCGAAGATGGATCTAATCTGGAACATGTGTAACTCCCTATCCTAACTGGAAGGTGAGATCGCCTTCTCGGGTGCCTTCTGGACGACCTCGACGAGGTTCCAGCGCTTCAGCTTCGAGAGCGGTCTGCTCTCGGAAATCCGCACCGTATCCCCCACACCCGCGAGTTCCGCCTCATCGTGCGCGTAGTGCTTGCTGTAGCGGGTGATGATCTTCTTGAAGCGGGGGTGGGCCACCCGGCGCTGGACGCGCACCACGATCGTCTTGGTCATCTTGTCGGAGATCACCTCTCCGACGCGCTCTTTGCGCGGAACAGCTTCTTGAGTGGGTTGCGTCATACGGCGGCAGGTTGGGCTTTGCGGCGCTGGGTGAGTGCGGTCTCGATGCGCGCAATTTCCTTGCGAGCGGTCCGCACCCGCGCGGTCTTCTCCAGTTGCGCGCTCGCCTTCTGCAGGCGCAGGTTGAAAAGCTCCCGTCGAAGGTCGCCCGCCCGGGCAGCCAGTTCTTGAGGGGTAAGGTCTTTAAGTTCCGCGAACTTCATGAGCGTGTCCGGTGAGGCTTCAGCCAAGGTGAT
>JBBQIU010000118.1:0-7617 GCA_038325245.1 Verrucomicrobiota bacterium | reverse complement strand
TGAGGGCAGCTTTCGTTCCGCCGTTCATGGTCCGAATGCGCGATTTCGAGACCGTGGCCGCTACCCATGAACCGAAGCCGCCCTGGAGGGTTCCGCTCCGTCGGAACCTGTTGAACCCTAGCCCCAACCCAAATCCTCGGCGCCGACGGAGCGGCGCCCTCCATCGCGCGGTTCATGGGCCCAAAGAGGAGTCAGTCCCCCGTCAGATTCGCCGTGAGCGGCTCGCGTTTGGCGCGGCGGAGTTGGAGCAGTTCCTGCAAGAGAGCGTTGCGTTCTGACTCGGAGAGGCTTGGCACCGCGGAACGCATGGAGGTTTGGGCGATGCGATCGTCCAGCCAGGCGTTGCGCAGCCGGGTGACGAGATCGGACAACTGCTGCACCGGATTGGGGATGGTCCGGCTGTCCGACATGGCCTCGGACGCAAGGCCGCGCAACGCATTCTCCTCAAGTTCGCTCAGGAATGCCGCGGGACTGTGCCAGTTGGAGGTGCGGTGAAGCTCCATGCGTCGGGAGACGAGTTCCCGCACGAGCGGATGGCGCAGCCATTGTAGATCGAGATGCAGGGCCAGCCAGCCGGCAAATTCGTCGTCGAGAAAGATGAGTTTCAGCAGCCACATCTCCGTGGGCGGAGGAGGCCCGATGGGTTTGGAGTGAAGGGTCGATTCCGGGGGAATCCCTGGAGGTTGGGCGAAACCAGCGCCGGACGCTGGCCCAGGAGCGGGTCTCGAGAAGCCTCCACCGGTCGGGCGGCGCTGACGCTTTCGGAACTCGGCGCGGACTGCATCCGGGGAAGGCGCGACGCCACCGGCCGAGGCCAGGCCCATGCTGGTCTTCTGGGCATAACGGTCGAGCAGGGCTTCATTGTCCGTCTTGAGAAGCGCGACGGCCATGCCTTCTATGATCGCAATCTGGCCCCGATCTGTCTTGGGATCGTTCCGCTGGCAGAGGAAATCGAGATAGAAATCGAAGAAGTCGCGGGCCCCGGAGGCAAGTTGGCGGAAGGCGTCGCCGCCGTGCTCGCGAATGTAACTGTCCGGGTCATGCGGAGCGGGGAGGGTAATGACGCGGATGGAAAGATTGCTGCCGAGCAGGTCGTCGAGGATGCGGGCGGCAGCCTTTTGTCCGGCGTTGTCGGAGTCGAAGCACAGGATGGCCTCCTGGGCGTACCGGCGAAGGATGCGGAGGTGATCACTGGTGAGGGCGGTGCCCTGGGGGGCGACGACGTTCTCCACCCCCGCCATGTGGCACGCGATGAGATCGAGCTGTCCCTCGCAAACGAGGACCGAACCCGCGTCGAGGATAGCGCGCCGGGCCTTGTCGAGGCCGTAGAGGATGCGGCTCTTGGTGAAGATCGGCGTTTCCGGCGAATTGACGTACTTGGCGACTTTCTCGTCTCCAGAGAGGATCCGTCCGCTGAAGGCGACGACGCGGCCTTGTTCGTCGGCGATGGGGAACATGAGCCGGCCGCGGAAGCGGTCGTAATGGCCGCGGGCTCGGTCATTGGGATCGCGGGGGATGACGAGGCCAGCCTGCTCGACCACGGCGATGTCCCACCTTTTGGATCGGGCCCAGTTGACGGTGTCGTCCCAGGCGTCGGGTGCGTAGCCGAGGCGGAAGCGTGTGATCGCTTCGGGTGAGACGCGGCGTTGGGCGAGGTACTCGCGGGCGATCCGGCCCCCGGCGTCGTGGGCCAGTGACTGTTGCCAGCGGCGCGTCAACTGCTCGTGGATCTCGCGCAAGAGATCCTTGGCGGCCCGTTCGCCGTGCTGGGCGGGTGTTTCGTCATATTCGATGACGATGCCCGCGCGATGGGCGAGGCGCTGGAGGGCTTCCGGGAAGGAGATGTTCTCGTAGTCCTGAACGAATCGGAAGACGTCGCCGCCCTTGTGGCAGCCAAAGCAGTGGAAGGCTTGGCGGCTCGGGCTGACGTGGAAACTGGGGGTCTTCTCCTTGTGGAACGGGCAGAGGGCCACGAAGTTCGCGCCCGCACGGCGAAGGGGTACGTAAGATTGAATGATCTCGACGATATCGTTCGCGGCGCGGATCTGTTCGCGGACGTGGGAAGCGATCATCGGCATGCCGGTTTCTGCGTGACGCGAAACAGCTCCAGTGTCGAGCGCGCACTGCGCAGGGAGGGGCGACGCCAGGGCGCGCCCTTCGAGAATCAGAGGTCCGGAACCTGGTGGTGTTTGGGGAAAACCAGGTTCCTTCTCTGCGCTCTCTGCGTTCCCTGTGGCCTAAGTCCAAACGGGCAGGCCTCCAGGCCCACGTGAAGGCGACGGACTTGAGCGCCGGACGGGGAGGGATTTGCCACAAAGAACGCAGGGAACGCAGAGACTTGGAAGGACGGGATCGGCTTCCCAGGTCCACCCATCCCCCCCGAAGGGCGTAAAAACGGGCGAGGCGTACTTCTGGGAATCCATCATCCCCTCCCCTCCGCAATCGGTGATCCGTATTGAAGTACGCGTCCTGGGGCGGCGCGGAACGGAGGGGTTTGCCAGAGAGCACGGAGAACGGAGAACGGAGAGGAGGACTGAGAGTTAGTCCACGGCGCCCAAGCCATCATTCCACTCCGTGTTCTCAATGCCTGTGTGACCAATCCCCCTTGTCTGGGAGGACCCGGAGCGTCAGTCGAGGAAGGCGAATTCGTTGAGGCTCAGGAGGGCGCGGCAAAGCTCGGTCAGCGAGGCGCCGGTCAGGAAAGACTCGGAACGTTCGAGTTCGGCAGGGGAAGGTTCTCGTTGGAGTGCGAGTTGGAAGGCATACCGGATCTGGCCCGCCAGCCCGGGTTCCGCCTCGACCCGGACGCGGTCGGCGAAGGCGTGGGTAGCCTCGAGGGCATCGGGTCCGTTGAGCAGGGAGAGCGCCTGGGGTGCCACGATGGATTCGGTGCGGCGCGGGCAGGACGTTGAGTTGTCGGGGAGATCGAAGGTTTCCAGGAAGGGGACCTTGACCGTGCGCTTCTGCACGAGATACAGGCTGCGCACGGTGCGCCGATCGGGAGGGGACGGGTACCAGCCCTTGGTCTTTTCGGCGTTATCGTCCAGGAATGCGGGATTGGCTTGAAGGACGTCGGCGGGCAACTCGGGCCATGTGGGCGGACCGCCGTCGCGGTGCTGAACGGTTCCGGCAACGGCAAGGAGGGAGTCCCGAAGTTGTTCGGCGGAGAGTCGACGGAGGGATTGGCGGGCGAAGAGGAGGCTCTCAGGGTCGTGATCGCGTTGGGTGGAACTGCGTCGGTAAGCGGCGCTGGTGACGATGAGGCGGTGGAGCCGTTTGGTGGACCAACCGCCGCGAAGAAACTCGGCGGCGAGCCAATCGAGCAAGTCGGGGTGGGTGGGGCGGGCGCCGGCGAGCCCGAAGTCGTTGGCGGTGGCGACGAGTCCCCGGCCCAGGAACGCCTGCCACGCTCGATTGACGTAGACCCGGGCGGTGAGCGGGTTTCCGGGGGTCGCGATCCAGGAGGCAAGCGTGAGCCGGCGACCGGTCGTGTTGGTGCCGGCTGGGCCCTTCAGCTCGGCCGGATTCGGGTCAAGGATCGAAAGGAACCCGGGCTGGACCGGGTCTCGCTCGGCCTTGTGATCGCCCTGGAAATGGATGCGGGTGGGCGGCAGTTTTTCCAGCGTGTCGGTGGCGAGCAGGCCCTTGGAGAACGGACGCTTGGTCTTCTCGAGGGACCCGATCTCTCGCCCAAGCCGTTCGAACGCTTCCTTCTCCTCCCCGGTAGAGGCCTTGATGGCGTCCTCGTCGGACACCTTCACCTTCTCTTCGATCTTCGCGGCTTGTTCCTTGAAGTCCTGCGGCTGGGGGTCGGTGACCTGCGCCAGTAGGCGGCGTTCGTCTTCTGGCAAACCAGCGATGCGGCGTGATCGGACGCGTTCCTTGACGGCATCGACGAGGTCTGTGCGTTGAGTCTTGAGGGGGGCGATGCGGGCCTGAATCTCCGCGTGCTGAGCACGAATCGAATCCTGCTCGGGGGCGAGGTCGAGTGGGAGATCGTCACCGTGCTGGACGGGCTCGAAGAAGGCGCGAAGCCGGAAATGATCGGCCTGGGAGAGGGGATCGAACTTGTGGTCGTGGCAACGGCAGCAGCTCAGGGTGACGCCGAGGAAGGCGCTTCCGGTGGTCTCGGTCAGGTCGGCGAGCCACTCGGATCGGGCGCGGGATTGCTCGTTGAAGAGGGAAGCGGAGTTGTCCTGGGGGCCGAGCCTGAGGTAGCCCGTGGCAATCAGAAGATCCTGTTCGAGTGGGTTCCGGGGCGGGCCCGGGAGCAGTTCGTCACCGGCGAGTTGTTCCTGGATGAAGCGGTCGAAGGGCTTGTCGGCGTTGAAGGCGCGAACGACGTAATCGCGAAACCGCCAGGCTTGGGGGCGAAACTCGTCCCAGTCGAAGCCGTTGCTGTCGCTATAACGAATGACGTCGAGCCAG
The DNA here is from genome assembly GCA_038325245.1 of Verrucomicrobiota bacterium. GTDB lineage: Bacteria > Verrucomicrobiota > Verrucomicrobiia > Limisphaerales > CAIMTB01 > CAIMTB01. The sequence goes on along the minus strand of JBBQIU010000118.1, from coordinate 3,189 downwards.
AGGCGGGCCTGGTGTTCGCCATAGCGCGGTGACGCGAGCAGTTCGTCGACGAGACGGTCGTAGGCGTCCGCGCGTGAATCGGACACGAAGCGCGCGAGGTTCTCAGGAGAGGGGGGAAGACCGGTGAGATCGAAGTGAAGCCGGCGCGCGAGGGTGCGGCGGTCCGCCTCTGGATTGGGAATCTGGCCGGCATCGTCAAGGCGCGCCTGAATGAAGAGGTCGATGGGATTTCGAATGTCGTCGGGAGAGGGATTGCGGATGTGCGGAGGAACGACGGGCGCGAGGGGTTTGAGGGACCAGAGATCGAGGCGCTCTCCGTGGAAGATGCGCACGATGGGATTCCGGGGATCGGTCCAGGCGTCGCCAAGACGTTCCTCTGGCGCGAGGGGAGGAGAGTCGAGCGGGGTGGAAGCGGAAGCCTCGGGCCATGGAGCGCCCTCACGGATCCATTGTTCGAAGATGGCGATCTCGGCGGGACTGAGTTTGTCCTTGGGGGGCATTTCCAGGTCGGTCTTGGCATGGAGAACGGCCTGGAGGAGGAGGGATTCGGCGGGTTTCCCGGGAAGGACGGAGGGCCCGATGTCGCCGCCTTTCAGGAGAGCCTCCCTGGAATCGAGGCGGAGGGAACCCTTTTGCTTGTCGGGCCCGTGGCAACTGACGCAACGGGAGTCGAGCAGTGGTTGGACGCGGAGGAGGAAGTGCTGATCCGCGGACAGCCCGGGTGCGGATTCCGCGAGGGCGATCTGGCCCATGGCCACGATCGCCGCGAGGAAGGTCCTGGCTTTGGGCTTCACGGTGTCGAGTGAACCAGAGTTGGGACATGGAGACAACTTCCGGCTCGCCAGCGGTCCGAAACCGGGCACTTTCGAGGGCATGTTCATCGCTCCGCACACAGGAAGCCGCCGATTGTTTCTGCGGCGGGTGGGTGCGGGATTCGGAGCGGTGGCCGTCTCCGCGATGGGTGGAGCGACGACGCGAGCCGCGGTGGGCGCGGGGAAGCCGGTGATCGACCCGTTAAATCCCTTCGCGTCGCGGATCTCGCCGGTGGCCCCGAAGGCGAAGTCGGTGATTTTTCTTTTCATGGTGGGGGGGCCGTCGCAGGTGGACACGTTCGACTACAAGCCCGACCTGCAAAGGCTGAACGGCAAGCCGGTGCCGGACGCCATTCGGAAGGCGGTGGAAGGGACGAGGCACGCGAACGTGTTTCATGGATGCAAGGACGAGCTGATGGGGAGCCCCTATGCCTGGCGGCAGTACGGCCAATCCGGGATGTGGGTGAGTGACCTCTACCCGGAGGTGGCGAAGCAGGTGGACGACCTCTGCTTTGTGCATTCGGTGCAGGCCGATTCCAACAATCACGGTCCCGCGAGTTACCAGATGCACACGGGCGACATCAGGCCCGGGAAGGCGAGTCTGGGATCGTGGGTAACCTACGGATTGGGGACCGAAAATCAGGATCTCCCGGCCTATGTGATGCTCTTCGACGCCGGTCCGCTCGGGGGCGCGGCGAATTATTCCAATGGGTTCCTGCCGGCGGCCTTTCAGCCGACGCGATTGCGGGACCGGGGCACACCGGTGTTGGACCTTCTGCCGCCAGCGGAACTGGCAGGGGGCCAGCGAAAATCGTTGGACTTGATCCGGGATCTGAACCTGATTCACCGGGAAACCCGACCGGGCTATACGGCCCTGGACGCGCGGATTGCGAGCTACGAGCTGGCGTACCGGATGCAGTCGGCAGCGCTTGAGGTGGGAGATCTGGAGGGGGTGCCGGATGGATTGCGGCGGGGGTACGGGTGGGAGCACCGTGACGTCAGGACGCGGAATTTCGGGAGAAAATGTCTGATGGCGCGGCGGTTGGTGGAGAGGGGTGTGCGCTTCATCCAGGTGTACGACATGCCGGACAAGGATGGATGGGACGCGCATGCGAAATTGACGGACAACCACACGCCGCGGGGTCGTTGGACCGATCAGCCGATCGCCGGATTGCTGGGGGACCTGCGGCAACGCGGTCTGCTCGAATCAACGCTGGTGATCTGGGCCAGTGAGTTTGGGCGGACGCCGATGATGCAGGGGGAATTGGGGCGCCAGCATAATGCGGCCGGGTTCACGATCTGGATGGCGGGCGGGGGTGTGAAGGCAGGTCTTCGGATTGGGGCGACGGATGAGATTGGACTCATGGCGGTGGATCAGCCGGTGCACTTCCGGGATTTGCACGCGACGATTCTCACGGCGTTGGGATTGGACCATGAGGCGTTAAGTTTCGAAGTGAATGCGCGGCAGGAGCGCCTGACCGGGGTCGCGGGCGGGGCGAGTCCGATCGCCGGGGTGCTGGGGTAACCGACGATGCGGATCCTGGTGATCGAAGATGAAGTGAAGCTGGCCCGGTTCATCGAACGCGGGTTGCGGGAGGAGGGTTATTCTGTGGACGTGGTGGGGGACGGGGACGGCGGGTTGCATTCAGCGATGGAGACCGACTACGACCTGGTGGTGCTGGACGTCATGCTGCCGGGGCGGGAGGGGTTCCAGATACTTCGTCGGTTGCGGAGCGCGGGTCGGGAGACGCGGGTTCTGATGCTGACGGCGCTCGATGGGGTGACGGAGCGGGTGCAGGGTCTGGAAGATGGGGCGGATGACTATCTGGGAAAGCCGTTCGCCTACTCCGAGTTTCTCGCTCGCGTGAAGGCGTTGTTGCGTCGCGGGCGGGAGCGGGCGCCCGGGCGGTTGACGGTGGCGGATCTGGTCTTGGACCGGCGCACCCGGCAGGTGACGCGGGGTGGTCGGCCGGTGAGTCTGACGGTCAAGGAGTACGCCGTGCTGGAGTTCCTGATGCAGCGTGTCGACGAGGTCGTTTCACGGACGGCATTGGCGGAGCATGTTTGGGACGAGAACTATGAACCCATGAGCAACACGATCGACGTGACCGTGTACCACCTGCGGCAGAAAGTGGACCGGGGATTCGCGGTGCGGCTGGTTCACACGATTCGCGGCGCGGGATACTGTCTTCGGATCGAGCGAACGGACCCGGGCGCATTGGAGGAGGAGGTTTCATGACGGTTTCATGCGGGTTTCAGGTTGCCTCTGGAATAGTCCCCGCGTGGGTTTGCCCCCGGGTCACGATCACGAGCGAAGTCCTCAGAATGCCATGAGACTTCGTTCCCTCCGGGTGCGGACGGTGGTCCAGTTGCTGGC
>JBBQIU010000117.1:0-7623 GCA_038325245.1 Verrucomicrobiota bacterium | reverse complement strand
CCTGGATCCACGGCACCTCAATCTCCCCGCCATGCCTCATCGCCTTGTCCAACCCCGCCCAGGCCACCTGCCCTGGCTTTTTCTACTCCTCCTCGCCCTCGGTTTCGTCGCGGCTCCGAACGTCCGCGCCGCCGCCTCAGTCTCCCTGGGTTCCCCGAGCGGCGGACCCGGTGAGGATACGCAGGTTAGCGTCCAGTTCCAGGCCGACGGCAACCCCGTGGCGCTGCAGTTCGACGTCCATTTCGACGCGTCGAAGCTGACCGCTGGCTATGCGGCGGCTGGAGCAGTGGGTGCGGGTCAATTGATCGAGTCCAGTTCTCCCTCGCCCGGGGTCGCGCGCGTCGTCGTCTATTCTCTTTCCAATCGCGTGATCGCCAACGGCGCCCTGGTGACCCTGCCGCTGAGAGTGCTTCCAGCCGCGGCCGTGGGCCCCTCGCCCATCACCGTGAGCAACGTGATCGTGTCGGATCTTGCGGCAGCACGAGTCAGCCCCGTCACGACTGCGGGTGGCGCTGTCACCATCCGCAACGACACGGCGTCCGTTTTTGATCGGCCGACGATAGCGGCCAATGGACAAATCACACTTCGGCTGAACGGCCAGGACGGACGGAGTTACACCCTTCAATCCTCGTCGAACCTGGCCACCTGGCAGGACGTCGCCACCCAGGTGGCGACCGGCGGAATCGTCGTCTTCACCGACACCCCCGCCGCGGGCGCGAACGTCCGCTACTACCGGGCCCTCCAGGTGCCCTAAGCCGGAACGATTCAGTCCTGACGCACGCGAAGACCCGAAGACGCGAAGGAGGAGAAGCCGGAACCCGGATTCTGTGTGGTGTGGAAACGAGCACCGAACGGTGAGGTCACCCGCGATATCCTGATGCCAAAGTTCCCCCCGGAATTCTTTCGCGTTCTTGGCGTCTTCGCTCGAGGTCCCTTGATCGCAACGGAATCGTTACGGCTAAGGGGCTCCAAGCCGTCGTCCCGCGAAACCCTGGCCGCTTGCGGGTTCAGGGGTCGTTCACTACGTTCCGCCTCATGCAAGAAGTGCCACGGACGGACAGGCCCCCCAAGCCAGACTCCGGTTCGAACGATTTAGCCGAAGGGAACTCCGGGATCACGGCCACGACATCGGCTTCAACGGAGTCTCACGGCCGCCCCCCGGCGCAGCCGCCCCCGCTCCTGCCCCCCCGTTCATCCGGAACTGCTCCGGGTTCAATGCCTCCCGGCGGTCGGGCGCCCGGGGTGTATCCGCGCCCCATGAAGGCCGCGACGGCTGGCGGGCCGCGACGAGGCAACGGCGTTTTCTGGTGGTCGCTCGGTGCGGTCGTGGTGGTGGGCCTCATTGGGGTGGCCGGCCTGATGTATTTTTTTGAGCGAATGAGTTCCCTGGGGTCCGAGACCATCGGACTCCATGCAGGAAAGAGTTCCAGCGATCTCCGCGAAGTGGTGCTGGAACCGGCTTCGTCGCGCCACAAGATCGCCGTGGTCGACATGCAGGGCGTGATTTCAAGCGATCCGTTCGATTATCGGGGCAACACGCTCATCAGCCACATCCAGGAGCAACTCGAACGCGCGGCGGCCGACGACCACGTACGGGCGGTGCTGTTGAAGATCGACTCACCCGGCGGCGAAGTGCTGGCCTCCGACGAGATCTATAAGTTGCTGGCGGAATTCCAGGACAAGAACGACAAGCCGGTCGTGGCGTCGATGGGGACGGTGGCCGCCTCGGGCGGTTACTACGTGGCCGCCCCGTGCCGCTGGATCGTGGCCAATGAACTGACGATCACCGGCAGCATCGGCGTCATCATGCAGACGTACAACTGGCGAGGATTGATGGATAAGGTGGGCGTGAGCCCACAGGTGTTCAAGAGCGGGGCTTTCAAGGACATGTTGAGTCCCAACAAGGCGGAATCGGAGATCACCAACGAGGAGCGAAGGATCGTCCAGGACCTGGTCAATGAAACCTTTGAACGATTCAAGGCGATCATCGAGGAGGGCCGTGGATTGGCCCGCGCCCGTAACGAGGACAACGACGGCGAGGAAGCGGACCGGGGCCGGATCCTGGCCTCGAACTGGAAGGACTTTGCCGACGGACGCCTGCTTTCCGGCAAGGATGCCTGGAAGCTGGGATTCGTGGATGAACTGGGCGACTTTTCCCTGGCATTCGAGCGGGCGCGGAAGCTCGCGGGAATCGACGAGGCGAAACTGATCCAATACCTCCGACCGGCATCGTTCGGATCGCTCTTCCGACTCCTCGGGAGCAGTGAGGAAGCGCGCATCCAGATCGATCTCGGGGTTCGGATGCCGAAGTTGAGGTCGGGCCTCTACTTCCTCGCTCCGCACCTGGTGCACTGAGAGCCTGTCTGAGGCTGACTACCTCACAGAGGTCAGGGGTCCTTGGCTGAATAGGTCCCCGTTCACTGCACCAACTCGGCAATGTCGGGATGCCGGGAGACGAGGGGACGATCCAGCGTGGCGAAGCGCCCGCCATGGTGGCGTGCCAATTGCGCCAAGTACGCGTCGGACACGTGTGCGTGGGTCAAGCACGACACGAGACATCCCAAGCCCAATTCCGATCCCGCGTCCGCACCGTTTGGCAACTCCGTCCAGAACTCATGATCGGCGCGCCCCACCAGACCTCGAAGCAATCCGACCGCCTGCGCGGGAGAAGCGGGAGAGGCCGCGATCCGCGGATGGCAACTCAGCCGAACGAAACCCAACTGCGTGATAGTACATGAGGCCCAACGCTGTATCCTCGTTCGCATCCACCACTGATGCGCGATGTTGTGATGTACATGATGAGGCCAGGTAAGTGCCAACAGCACGTTGACATCACACAGGAATGTCTTCATGGGCAAGCAGGTCCCGAACGGTTTCGGAAGTCAGCGGCACCGTGCCATCCGGAACAGAAAAAAGCAGGAAGCCGTTTCTTTCCAACCCTTTGTGGCAGGATCCTCTCGAATCAATGCCGCGGCGGGCCCATTCGGAGATGATTTCGCCCAAGCTCTGTCGCGAGTGTGCCGCCACTTCTTTGGCAGCACTCAGCACAAATGGGTCAATGTCGAGAGTTGTGCGCACGCCAGAGAGTTATGCTGTGATGCTTTGATGTCAATACGTCAGCCCCGTGTTGCCCTGGACGCCTCAGGACGCGTGCTTCAATACGGATATCCGATTGCGGAGGAAGGGGATGATGGATTCCCAGGAGTACGCCTCGCCCGTTTTTTCGCCCTTCGGAGGGATGGGTGGACTTGGGAAGCCGATCCCATCCTTCCAAGTCTCTGCGTTCCCTGCGTTCTTTGTGGCAAATCCCTCCCCGTCCGTCGCTCATGTCCGTCGTATTCACGTGGGCCTGGAGGCCCGCCCATTTGAACTTAGGCCATAGGGAACGCAGAGAGCGCAGAGAAAGAACCTGATTTTTCCCAAACACCTTCAGGTTCTGGACCTCTGATTCTCGAAGGGCGCGTCCTGTGGACGCCTGGCATTCGCGGGTTGTCGGTTGACCTCCGGTGCTGGGAGCGTGGATCAGCACGGAGATCTTAATCTTAGTCCTACTCTGAATCAGCCACCCTCAGTCAACGTGCCCTCGCAGTGAACGGGCCCTTCCCTACCGTCTTCTCGGGGCCGGGGCGGGAACCACAACCGTGCGGGGAGCAACCACGGGAGCGTTGGTCGGAATGGAGAGGATGTCCCCCTCGGCGATGGCGGCGGGTCGATGGAACCCGGGGCCGAGCCGGCTGAGGGGATCTTCCCGCAGGCGTTGGGACCAAGCCTGCCAGCCATAATAGCCCCCGACCACGATCACAACGGTGCCGCCTAAGACGCCCAGGATGCGCCAGTTCACCCGGGACAACTGATAGGTCAGCCAGTCGAGCGGGCCCCGTCGGCCCCCGGAAAGGCTCGGGGGCGAACTGAATTCCGGCGATTGAGCGAGTTCCGCATCCAGGGCCGACAGAATCGCCGGGACATTCATGTGGAGGAACGTGGCGCAGGTTCGCACAGAACCGCGAATGTAGACCGGGGCCGGGAAGGGATCGAAATTCGAGGATTCCAACGCCGCGATATGATCGCTGCGGATCTTGGTCAGTTCCGCCAAGTCGTGCAGCGACAGGCCTTGCGCCTCCCGTGCAAGGCGCAGTTGTTCGGCCACCGAGGACATCCGCAGAGGAATAGCCGAAGACCGGGCGCTGAGGCAATCACGGGTCCGGAATCAATCATCCCCGCAGGGCGGCCCTTGAGCATGCTCCGAATCCGCTGGTTCGTTTCCCACGATTTGGCAACGTCGCGGGCGTGAAATTCCCGTGGTGGCTCCTCGCAGCCTGGCTGATCGCGCCCGCATCCCCCGCGCAACCCGCCACCCCGCGACCCCCCAATATCGTCCTGATCCTTGCCGACGACCTGGGCTGGACAGACGCCGGGTTCGCGGGCTCCCGATTCTATGAGACGCCGCACCTCGACGCCCTTGCCGCGGGCGGAATGCGGTTCACCAGCTTTTACGCCTCACCGGTGGGTCTGCCATCGCAGGCGGCCCTCCTCACTGGGCAATACTCACCTCGGACCCGAGTCTACACCGGAGACATCCTGCCGGCGGGAGAGACTGGGCCCGCAGTGACGTTTCAGGCCGGGAGCGCCAACCTGCCGAGCCTGCTGAAGGGCGCCGGTTATACCACGGGTTATATCGGCGTTTGGGGGCTGGGAGCAGAAGGCGACGCCCATCCACTGCGACGCGGATTCGACGAGGCCATCCTGACCACGGCGCGCCACATCGGATTCGAGGTTGAACCTGCGGCGGAAGTCCCGTCCGGGATGCATCAGGTGGACTACCTCACCGATCGCGCTCTCGAGTTTCTCGACCGTCATCGCGATCGGCCGTTCTTCCTCGAGATCGCGCATTTTTCGGTCCACGAGCCGACCGAACCCAAGCCGGCCTGGGTGGGACGTTTCGAGAAGAAACCCCCCGCCGGCGGCCATCGGGACGCCGCGTACGCCGCCATGATCGCCGGGCTCGACGAAAGCGTGGGCCGGATCGTCGCCCGCCTGGAGACCCTCCACCTGACCGGTCAAACCATCATCCTCTTCACGTCCGACAACGGTGGCGTGGGGGGCTATCTCGATGCCGATAATCCCTCCCGCCGCGCCGGGTTGACGGACAACTCCCCGCTTCGCGGGGGCAAGGGCATGATCTACGAGGGCGGTCTGCGCGTGCCGTTCCTGGTGCGTTGGCCCGGGGTCGTGACAGGTGGGTCCCGCTCCACAGCTCCAGTGATGATGGTCGATCTTCTCCCCACCCTTTGCGACGCGGCGGGCGTGCGCCTTCCAGGCGACTTGCCCATCGACGGCATCAATCTGATTCCGCTCTGGCGGAATGCCGGCGCTCATCTCGGACGGGACGCCGTGTTCTGGCACTTCCCCGCCGGAGTCGAAGCCGCCGGGCGTGCCATCCGAACGCCCCCGGTGAGCATCGTGCGCGCCGGAAATTTCAAGCTGATCGAATGGCTCGAGGACGGCCGGATGGAGTTGTACAACGTCGTCGAGGATCTCGGGGAAAAGAACAATCTGGTCCGAAGCCTTCCCGACAAGGCAGCGGAGCTGAAGGACAAGGTGGCGGCGTGGCGCAAGGAATTGGGCGCACCCCTCCCTCCCCCCGAGACGGCCGCACCGGCATCGCTGCCCCCGACGCCCCCCGCACCGGCACCGGCAACGGCACCGGAGCCGAAAGTGGGATCATGAAGGCGCCGGCCCGTTTGCGCCTGCACCTCACGCCGGCAGCGGAGGTGGCGGTGCGACGGGGACACCCGTGGGTCTACGCCGATCGGATCCGCGAACAGAACCGCGATGGCGCCATCGGAGAATTGGCGGTTCTTTACGACCGCCATGACCGATTCATGGCGTTGGGGCTATTTGATCCTCATTCGCCTCTACGCGTCCGGGTCCTTCACGTGGGGGATCCGGTGACGTTGGACGAATCCTGGTGGAACGTACGGTTGGAGAAGGCCCTCGCCGTCCGGTCCAATCTCTTCGACGCCGCGACGACCGGCTGGCGTTGCATTCACGGGGAGAACGACGGATGGCCTGGCTTGGTGCTGGACCGGTACGGCGACGTCTTTGTGCTGAAGCTCTATACTTCGGCCTGGTTGCCCCGGCTCGCGGAGCTTGTTCCCTTGCTGGAACGACGCCTGGCACCACGATCCCTGATCCTTCGGCTAAGCCGCAACGTCGCCGTAATTGCCGAAGGAGTGTTTGGCAGAAAGGAAGGGGACCTCCTCGCCGGCACATCGGTCGATGGTCCCGTCGAGTTCCTTGAGGCCGGAATCCGGTTCGAAGCCGAGGTGCTGCGGGGACAAAAGACCGGCTTTTTCCTGGATCAACGGGAGAATCGGCAACGCATCGGCGCCCTGTCCCGGGGTGCGGAGGTTCTCAACGGGTTCAGCTTCTCGGGCGGGTTCTCCCTCCATGCCGCCCGGGGCGGGGCGGCGCGCGTTGTCGATGTGGACATCAGCTCCCACGCCCTGGCCAGTGCGCGTCGGAACATGGAACTGAACCGCCACATTCCCGAGGTGGCCGCGGCACGGCATGAGTCGGTGCAGGCCGACGTGTTCGAATGGCTCGCCGGCACCGACCATCGGGAATTCGACGTGGTGATTCTGGATCCACCCTCCATGGCCCGGCGCGAGGCGGAACGTGCGGGCGCCCAGGTCGCCTACTCGAAACTGGCCGCGTTGGGCCTCTCCCGCGTCCGATCCGGGGGCGTGCTGCTCGCGTCGTCCTGTTCCGCCCACGTCACGTCCGAGGAATTCTTCGGTGCAGTGCGCGACGCGGCGGGACGCAGCGGTCGCCGCTTCTCCGAAATGCTGACAGCCACCCATCCCGCGGATCATCCGGCGATGTTCCCAGAAGCGCACTACCTCAAGGCGATCTATCTGCGCGTCGGATGATTCCCGCTCAACCCCTCATTCCCACACCATGAGTTCCCCAGGTCGCGTCAAAGTCGGGATCATCGGATCCCAGTTCCAGGCGGACATCCATGCCGAGTCGTTCCGGCTCATGCCCGACGAGGCAGAGGTCGTCGCCGTGGCCTCGCCCACACCCGGCAACGCGGAAGCCTTCGCCAGGCGTCACCATCTGCCACGGTGGTTCACGGACTATCGCCAGATGCTCGCCGAACCCGACATCGAGATGGTCACGATCGCCGCCCCCAATGCGCTCCACGCCCGGATGACCGTCGACGCCGCCAACGCGGGCAAGCACATCGTCTGCGAGAAACCCCTGTGCATGACGATGGAGGAGGCGGATCTCATGATCGACACCTGCCGCCGGCAGGGCGTCCTGCTCATGTACGCCGAGGAACTCTACTTCACGCCAAAGTATGTGAAGGCGAAGCAAATGGCCGACGACGGCGCCTTCGGGCGAATCTACATGGTCAAGCAGAGCGAGAAGCACTTCGGCCCGCACGCGCCCTGGTTCTGGGATGTCGAGCGTTCGGGCGGCGGGGTCCTGATGGACATGGGCTGTCATGGGATCGCCTTCTGCCACTGGTTCCTCGGCCGCCCGAAGATCAAGAGCGTGCTCTGCCACCTGGGCACGTACGTTCACGCCGACAAGACCCAGGGCGAGGATGAAGCGATC
>JBBQIU010000116.1:0-7668 GCA_038325245.1 Verrucomicrobiota bacterium | reverse complement strand
GTGATCGACCTCGGGGTGAATGTTCCGCCCGAACGCTTCATCGCCGCGGTCCGTGAAAAGAATGCCCGGATCGTGGGACTTTCAGCGCTCCTGACCACGACCATGCCGTCGATGAAGCTGACGGTGGATGCCTTCAAGGCGGCGGGGATTCGGGATGAGGTGAAGATCCTCATCGGGGGCGCGCCGGTCACACAGCGTTATGCGGATGAGATCGGCGCCGATGGGTACGGAGAGAACGCGCCCTCGGCGGTGACGCTGGCGCGGAAATGCCTCGGCTTGGCAACCTCCTGATCCCTGCATGCATCCTCTCAGCACCGACGGTTTCGGTTCCGGGGCGATTCTTACGGATGGAGCCTGGGGGACCGAGCTGCAGGCGCGGGGACTTCCGATCGGTGCTTTTCCTGACGCGTGGAACATCCTCCATCCGGACCGGGTGGAAGCGGTGGCGCGCGGGTACGTCGATGCAGGAAGCCGCGTGATCCTGACCAATACCTTCGGCTCGAACCGGATTCGCCTCAGCGAGCAGCAGCCGGCCCTTGCGGAGCGGGTGAACGAGATCAATCGCCTCGGCGTGGAAATCTCCCGTCGCGGCGCCAGCGGCCGCGCCCGGGTATTCGCGAGCCTGGGACCAACGGGCAAGCTGCTGCTCGCCGGGGATGTGACGCCGGAGGAAATAAGCGACGCCTTTCTGGAGCAGTCACGGGCATTGGCGGCGGCGGGCGCGGATGCCCTGGTGGTCGAGACCATGTCGGACATCGAGGAGGCGAAATTGGCTGTGGCGGCGGCGAAATCGACGGGCCTGTGGGTGGTCGCCACCATGGTCTACGACTCCGGCTTGGAACGTGACCGGACGATGATGGGAACGACGCCCGAGCAGGACGCCGAAGCGCTGGCCGCGGCGGGCGCCGATGCGGTGGGTGCGAACTGCGGTCGGGGAATCGCGGACTTTATCCCGATCTGTCGCCGAATGCGGGTGGCGACCGGACTGCCGCTCTGGATGAAGGCGAACGCCGGGCTGCCCGAATGGGTGGACGGGCGGACGCTCTACCGGACGACTGCAACGGAGTTCGCGAATCATGTGCCGGCGCTGGTCGCGGCCGGCGCGCGGTTCATCGGAGGCTGTTGCGGGACGTCCCCTGAGTTCATCCGTGAAATGGCCGCGCAACTTCAACGTCTGGATTCGTAGCTGGGAGCTGTCGATGCGCCTAAAACTCATCACCTGCGCGGTCTTCGACCGGGAGATGACTGCGGTGGTCGCTCGCGCGCGGCACGCCGTGGAGGTCCAGACGCTGTCGAAGGGGCTCCACAACATTCCCGCGGGGGGGATGCGCGAGCGGATCCAGGCGGCGATCGATGCGGTGGAGGCCGGGTTCGACGCGATTCTCCTCGGATACGGCCTATGCAACAACGGCCTGGTCGGTCTTCGGGCGCGCGCCATCCGGCTCGTGGTGCCGCGGGCCCACGACTGCATCACGATGCTTCTCGGGAGCAAGGAACGGTACCTCGACTACTTCGAAGGCCATCCGGGCACCTACTTCAAGAGCAGCGGCTGGATCGAGCACGAGGTGAACCCGGAGGATTTGAACCCGATCTCGATTGCGCATCGGAACAGCATGGATGCGTCGTTCGAGGAACTGGTGGCCCGCTACGGGGAGGACAACGCGCGGTATCTCTGGGAGGAACTCGGCCAGCGACCGCGGCATTATGCGCAGTTCACCTTCATCGAGATGGGGATCGAACCCGATGATCAGTTTGAGCGGCAGACCCGGGAGGAAGCGACGCGTCGGGGATGGTGTTTTGAGAAGGTGAAGGGGGACCTCGGTTTGCTCCAGCGCTTCGTCAACGGCGAGTGGGCCGAGTCGGAGTTCCAGGTGGTGCGTCCCGGGCATCGTTTGGTGGCGCGCCATGACGGGACGATTGTCGGGGCGGAGGAGGAGTTGGTGTGAACGTGAACGACAATCGCCCCGTGGATCCATCGGGGGTCCTCCTGACCTTGATGCCGTCCGGGCAGACCGTGCGGGTGGCGCGTGGCCGGCCGTTGCAGGACTGCTTGTTTGACGTGGGGGTGGAATTTCCGTGCGGCGGTCGTGGGCGATGTCGGGGCTGCCGGGTGCGAGTGGTCGAGGGACGCCTTGGCGTGACGTCCGATGACGCGCGACTGTTATCGGAATCGGAGTTGGCGGCGGGGTGGCGACTGGCGTGCCAGGCCACGGCGGTCGAGGACATGGTCCTGGACCTTGCGCAATGGGAGGCGACGGTCCTGGTGGACCACTCGACGTTCGAGTTCGTCCCGCGGACCGGTTATGGGGTGGCGATCGATGTGGGCACCACGACATTGGCCGGGCAGCTTTTGGACCTGCGAACGGGACAGGTGCTGGCGGTGCGCACCGGGTTGAACGCCCAGGCGCGTCATGGAACGGATATCATAAGCCGGATCGACTTCGCCGTGAACCGGGGTGGCCAATGGGAGCTGGTGCGGTTGATCCGGGAGCAGGTGGGCCAGTTGGTCGGCGAGATGGTGAGGGAAGCGGCGGTGTCGGCGGACGGATTGAGGGAGGTGGTGCTGGTCGGGAACACGGTGATGCATCACCTGTTCAGCGGGCTCGATTTGACCCCGCTGTCGATGGTTCCGTTCGAGCCGGTGTCCCGCGACGTGAAGCGTTTTGCGGCGGACGAACTGGGATGGGTGCGGGGGAAGGAAGGCCGGCGGGTTCCCGGCGTTTTCGGGGGACTGAGGGTCCATTTTCTGCCCGTTCTCGGTGGCTTCGTTGGCAGCGACCTGCTGGCGGGCGTGCTGGCGACCCGGATGCACGAGTCCCCGGCGTTACAGGTGCTGGTGGATCTCGGCACGAACGGCGAGATCGTCGTGGGCCAACGGGACCGCCTCCTCTGCGCGTCCACGGCGGCGGGTCCGGCGTTTGAGGCGGCGCGGATCGCCCAGGGCATGCGGGCGACGACGGGAGCGATCTCGGCGGTGAGGGTGCGGGAGGGGCGGTTCGACTGCCATGTCCTTGGCGGCGGGACGCCGCGAGGGGTATGCGGCAGCGGCTTGATGGACGCGGTGGCTGGGGCGTTGGATGAGGGATGGGTATTGCCGGACGGACGGCTCGCTTCCGGAACTGAGTTGGTGTTGGGAGGTCCGGTGGCGTTGCAGGCGGGCGACATCCGGGAGCTGCAATTGGCCAAGGGCGCGATCGCGGCGGGACTCCAACTTCTCCTGAAGCATTGGGGGGCGGCGATTGGCGACGTCGATCGGGTCTGGCTGGCGGGTGCGTTTGGAAACTCTGTCAGCCGGATGAGTGCGGAACGAATCGGGCTTCTTCCATTTGCGCCCGAAACGGTGACGGCGGTGGGTAACACGGCGCTGCTCGGGGCGAAGCTGGCGTTGTTCCAACTTCCGACGGAACGAGGGGAATACTCGGCCCTGCGGGCGATCGTGGAGCACGTGTCGTTGAGCGACGATCCGAACTTCCAGGACGCGTATACGGAGGCGATGCGTTTCCCGGGGGAGAGTTGATTCGTCCCCTCGTGTCACATTGGCTTCACTTGGACGGCGACATGAACGCGGTGCTCGCCGCCACCGGTGATGATGCCGCTCACGGGACTGACGTCGGCGAAGTCCCGGCCGTAGGCGGCGGTGATGTGTTCAAATCGCGGCATGATGTCGTTGGTGGGATCGAAGTCCACCCAGCCGTAGCCCGGGGAGAAAACGGAGATCCACGCATGCGTCGCGTCGGCTCCGACGAGACGGGGGCGATCCGGGGAGTGGTGGGTGCGCAGGTAGCCGCTCACGTAGCGGGCGGCGAGTCCGTAGGAGCGGAGGCAGCCGAGGGCGAGGTGGGTGAAGTCCTGACAGACGCCACGGCGACGTTCGAGAACCTGTTCGAGGGGGGTGGCGATGGTGGTCGCGGTGACGTCGAACGTGAACTCGGTATGGATGCGATGGCTGAGATCGAGCACCGCCTCGAGCAGGGGACGGCCGGCGGCAAAGCTGGGGTGGGCGAGTTCGGCGATGACCGGAGAGAGACGGACGTGGGCGGACTCGAAGATGAACTGTTGGGCGTCGAGGGCGTCGGGGGAAGCGGGTACGCGGAGGGCAGCGGCGACGTCCTCCCAGGGGGGGCTGTGATCGGGTTCAGGAGGGAGGCCGGGTTCGAGTTGGACGTGGCTCTCGGCGACGATTTCGAGGCGGCGATGGAGTTCCTGGATGCTGAAGAAACAGACTCGATTGCCGAAGTAATCGGACCGCATCTTGCGAACGGCGGGTTCGGGCGAAATGCGAAGGGACCAGTCGGATGGGTTCTGGAGGGAGGTGGTTCGGGGTTTTACGCGGGCGGCGTGGTGCGAGACGGTGACGGGTTCGTCGTAGTCGTACAGGGTCCGATGAAGGATCTGGTAATTCATCGGGCGCCGGCGCCGGCGCCGGCGCGGGAGGTGGTGGAATGGGCGAAGTAGCTGACGGCGATGGCGTCGGAGAGGCGTGGTATGCCGCCAAGGACGACCTGGAGGGTTTCGCCGACCTGGCTAAGGTGCCAGTCGCGGGCGAGGCTGGCGAGAGGCCTGGGGTCGGTGAGGCGGACGCGTGCACGGCACTCGATGAGATGACGGTGGGCCGGGCTGGGAAGCGCGCTTTGTTTTTCGCGGGGGAGCCGTTCCAGGTGCTTCACCAATTGATTCAACTGGAAGAGGATGGAGCGCGGGTTGGTGTCATCGAGCATCACGAGGTCGTAGACCGCGGCCATGTTGGGGAGGAGGTTGTACCGGGAGCGGTAGGTGATGGCGTTATCGACGACATCGAGAATGGATTCGAGGACGCTGGGATTGTCGGCCTCAGCCGAGCGAAGGGCGCAGTCCAGGAAGGTCGCCGTGTAGATACAACGCTCGATGCGGACGCCCATGTCGAGAAAGCGCCAGCCTTGCGCCCGGGTCATGTTCTCGCGGGCGAGGCCGTGGAAGGATGCGAGGCCGAGAATGGTCTGGTTGAGGATGCCGATGGCATCGCCGGCGAGCAGGACTGGGCTGCCGGCCGGGAGCGTGAGCGGGTCGTTAAGGGTGCTGAGCACGCGCCAGAGGTCGTTCGCCGTCCGGTCGCGGACGAGCATGGCGAGATGTTGAAGGTGATCGGCGATGCGGCGGAGGCTGCCCTTGCGCTCCGGATCGAAGATGGCGGCAAGCAGTTCGGCTTCGAGGGCTTCGGGGTTGGTGTGGAATTCGGGGCGTCCGCTGACGTCGGTGAGTTGGCCTTGTGCCGTGAGGGCATTGAGGAGCGGATCGAGAAGGGGCACAGCGCTCCCAGGGTTCTCGGGATTGAAGCGGAGGAGGGTGCTGCGAAGGAGTCGGGCGGTGGCGTCCGCGCGTTCGCAATAGCGGCCGAGCCAGAAATAATTGTCCGCCAGGCGGCTGGGGAGGTTGTTTCCGACGCGGCGAAGTTCGACGGACTGGCTGTTGGAGTGAAGGAGGCTGAGTTCCTCGACGGGTCCGTCGGCAAGGACCCAGGTGTCCTTGCTGGTGCCGCCACGCTGCATGGAGATGAAGCGACCTCGCGGATCGGGCGCAACGCGGGTGAGGCCGCCGGGCATGGCGCGGTAGCTTCCGTTTGAGGCGACGAGGTAGACGCGGACGGCGATGGGATGGGCGGCAATGCGCGATTTTTCCCACGCTGGGGCGGTGGAAAGTTGGATCCGCTCCTGGGCGACGAAGGCGTGGGGGCGGAAGGCGATCCGACGGCGGAAAAGTTCCTTTTCCTGGGGGTTGAGGGAACCCGTGGGTTCGTAAGCCCGGCCTGCCCCGAACGCGGGACGCACCGTGAGATCGTCGAGGTGATCCAGGACGTATTTTTGTTCGGAAGGCTGACCGCACCACCAGGTGGCGACCGAGGGAAGCTTGAGATCCTGATCGAACCAGCGGCGGCAGAGGCTGGGCAGGAACGCCATGAGGGCGGGGGTCTGGACGATGCCCGTGCCGAGGGAGTTGGCGATCGCGACATTGCCTGCGCGGAGCGCTTCAAGGAGGCCCGGAATTCCCAGCGTCGAGTCATTCCGGAGTTCGAGCGGATCGCACCAGTCGTCATCGACCCGGCGGAGGATAACATCGACGGGTTCGAGACCGCTGAGCGTTTTCAGGAAGACGCGATCGTCGCGGACGGTGAGGTCCTGGCCTTCGACGAAGACATAACCGAGGTAGCGGGCGAGCCATGCCTGCTCGAAGTAGGTCTCGTTGTAAGGGCCCGGGGTGAGGAGCACGACCCTGGGATTGTCGGTGGGGCGTGGCGCCATGCGCGCAAGGGCGGCCTGCATGTCGCGGAAGAAAGGGGCGAGGCGATGGACGTGACAGGCACGGAAGGCCTCAGGGAGGACGCGTGAGGTGACGAGTCGGTTGGCCAGGGCGTAGCCGGCTCCCGTGGGGATCTGGGTGCGATCCGAGAGGACCCACCATCGGCCATCGGGGGAACGGGCGATGTCGGCGGCATACAGATGGAGGTGGACGCCGTTAACGTGCCGGATGCCATGACACGGACGGAGGAAGTCGGGTTGGGCAAAGAGAAGAGCCGGAGGGAGGCCGTTCGTGCGGATCAGTTCCTGCGGGCCATAGCAGTCGGCGACGATTCGATTCAGGAGGGTGGCGCGCTGGATGAGACCCTCCTCGATGATGTTCCAGTCGGAGGCCGAGATGACGAAGGGGATCGCGTCAAGCTGCCAGGGGCGCTCCATGCCCAGTGGATCACCATAGACGTTATAGGCGATGCCCTGTTCATGGATGATCCGCTGGGCGGTCTCGGAGCGTCGGCGGAGTTCGGCGGCGTCCAGTTCGCCGAGTTGATCCATGAAACTCTGGAACTGGGGACGCGTTTTGCCGTCGGCTGTGACGAGTTCGTCGAAGACTCCGGAGCTGGGCTGGTAGGAATCGAGCCACGGGTTGGCCACGGGCGCGACCTTCGTCGGCTCGGGCCTTTGGGTAATTTCAGTGGGCGTCTCCATCCACGCGTGCGGGAACGTAGACGGTCCGGGGGTGGGCAGGGAAGCGGCAACGTTTTCGAGTTGGAGGTTGCGTTAGAAAACGTGGGGGATGCCCTCCACGAGAATCCGGATCCGCTCGGTAATTCCGTGATGGTGCCCGAGTTCGCCGAGCCAGCGGGGAGGTTCGTCAAGGTCCTCGAACGAGAGGCGGAAGGAACCAAAATGCATCGGGATGAACCATGAGGCGTGGAGATCCTCGAAGGCCTTGACGGCCTCGTCCGGTCCCATGTGGACACGGCGAAACGTGTCGGGGAAGTAGGCGCTGTCGCCGGCGTGATAGATGCTGCGTCCCTGATGTTTGAGGACGAAGC
Organism: Verrucomicrobiota bacterium; assembly: GCA_038325245.1. Classification (GTDB taxonomy): domain Bacteria; phylum Verrucomicrobiota; class Verrucomicrobiia; order Limisphaerales; family CAIMTB01; genus CAIMTB01. Next base: position 341 of record JBBQIU010000116.1, on the reverse strand, counting down.
CGCCGTAGCCGCGGTGATGATCGTGAAGGGTTCGAGCGCCCCAGTGGTTGCAAGGGGTCAGGGTCACGGACCAGTCGGCGTGGGTGAAACCCTCCCACCATTGGAGCTCGATGATGCGTTGGAAGCCGAGGCCGCGGGCGAGGTCACCCATGCCCCATGGCATGACCCCGATCCGAGGGTTCGGGAGGCGGCGAAGGGTCGGCTTGTGGAAGTGATCGAAGTGCGCGTGGGTGAGCAGGACCAAGTCGATGGGGGGGAGGTCCTCGATCTTGAGTCCGGCGCGTCGGAGTCGTTTCAGGAAGAACAGCCAGTTTGCGAAGTTGGGGTCGACGAGGACGGTG
>JBBQIU010000115.1:0-7688 GCA_038325245.1 Verrucomicrobiota bacterium | reverse complement strand
TCCAACTGCCCGTCGAGATGAGTGAACGAGTACCCCCATTCGGCCGCCATTACCTTGGATACGGCGGATTCGTACTCGCCGAGATTGTGTCCACGGATGGAGGTTCGCACCCGTTCAGGGTCATAGGAGGTGCCGAGGGAGGAAATCTGAACCTCAAACTGGAATCCTCGCGGCCGAATGGGCGGTGTTTGCCAGACCGCCGGGTCGGGAACAAGGGAGGAACTGGCCGGTGCGACGGCTGCCGGCATGTCCCTCAGGGTCGCCGCCAGCGGCGAGGTCCCGAGGACCGACTCCATGAGTATCGCTGCGAGAATGAGTTTCGTGGGATTCATGCGGTCCGAGCATCTTCGGATCACTGCTCCATCAAGCGTGCCACTTCCAGCGCGTCCAGGGCGCGGTCGAATACGGCGATCTCGTCGAGGCGGCCTTCCCAGTTGGAGTCGTTATCGCTGCGGCCCCCGAAGAAGAACGGGTCGCGGCCAGGAGTGACATTTGTGGCTGTCTTCGTCTCGATTTCCAATTGGCCGTCGAGATAGATCCGCACGCTCCCGGCCTCTCTGACGAGCACGACATGCCGCCACTCCCAGCGCGGAATGGCCCGACGCCCCACGAGAGGTTCCTTCGTGTTGCGACCGTGGAGGAACACCAGTCGACCCATGTGCGCGGCTTGTCCGCCGAGGCCGAGATGTTCGCCGTGCGACCCCAGGCCGTAATCGGGACCGCGCGAGAGAAACCAGCCACTGACGTCGCGGGCGTCGGCCGGCATGCCGTTCCAAATCCACATCGAGACGGAGTAGCGGTCGCCGAGTTGGGAAAGGGGGGCTCGCAAGCGTCCCCCGACGAAATGGGGCGCGCGGTTCGGCTCGTCCTCCGCGCAGAATTGCGCCGAACGTGGTCCGTCGAGATGGAAGGTGATGTCCGGTTCGTAGACAGCGTCGCGACCCTGGCCCGTGGCGTCGGCGGCATGGGGGCCGGTGAATTCGTTCAGGCGCCAGTAGGCAAAGGGTCTCGCATCGAGAAGGGAACGTGCGGCGGGACCGTCTGTGAGCCGCCACGGGCGGCGCGGTTGGCCGGTGACTGTCTCCAAGAGGTCGATCGCGGCCTCGGCGATCTTCGGCTCCGCCATGACTTCGAGGCCAGCGGAGCGAGCGGCCCAGGTGTTGTACCCGCCAAAGGGATGCTGTTCGGGCGGCGGAATGTAACCGTCTCCGCCGTTGGCGAGTTCGATGACCATGCAGTTCCGCAGGGGACTTGCAGCCTTCACCTTCAAGCCGGTGACCGCGTAGGTCTCGGTTGGAGTCGTCGCTATTCCGATGTCACCGATCCGCAACGCCTGGATCACGATCTCCGTCCGCTGACGCTCGTGAAGCAGGAGTTGCTCGCGCGCGTAGACTTCGGTCGGCGTCGTGGCGGCGCGATCTCCCATGTCCGCCACGACTCGTTGTGCCCATTCGAGTCGCTGCCTGTCGGGCACGCGGTAGTTCAGCGTCATCCGGCGTTCGGCCATCGCAAGGTCGACCTCGGCCCGATGCGGGATGTCCGCGAGTGCTTTCATCGCGATGTCGAGCAGACCATTCGTGTACTCGGCGATCGTTGGATTGGGCCTCTCTTCCTTGGGCACCTTGTAGTCGACGCGGTAGATATCGCCGCTGCAACCGTGCGACAGAATTCCGACGAACGGTGGCACGCCGGCCGGAGAGTCCGGCGCGAGGCGCGCCTTCAGTCCCTCGGAGAACAGCCCGAAGTAGTCGGCGCTGATGTCGCTGTCGCCGAAGTAATGCATCGAGAAATTGCCCAGCACAGCGATGGGCCGCCCGTCGCGTGACCGGATCGAGATGAGAGTGAGGTCTGGGTCTTCCGGTCCGGCTTCGCCAGTGACGTCATCCCAGTTGCTGCCCGCGTGCATGTTGGCGCGCACGGTCCGATTGCCGAAGGGGTCTTCTGCAAGGCGGTCGGGTCGGCGGATCCATTGGCGGAGCGCGGTGTACTCCGCCGCATTGGTCTTCGCCCAGCCCACCCGCGCCGGTTCCAGATTCCTCTGCGCCGCGACGATGGCCTCAACGATCCTTTCGCGGAGGAACGGGACGTATCGCGGGTCAGCGTCGGTGCCGAGGCAAGCCATCGCCGACGGGGCGCTGTGGGTGTGGGTCGCGGAAATCAGCATGCGGTTCGTCGCGATGCCCGTCCGCTTCGTTGCGAGCGACTTCACTTCGTCGACCAACGGGCGCCCCATCATGCAGGAGTCCACGACGACGATGGCAACCTGCTCGCTGCCGTCCGTGAGCGCGAGGGCGCGGGCGTGGATGCGCGTGTTCACCTTATTAACTGAACGGCTGAGCATGCCGCCATTGACGAGGACGGGCAGGATGGGGGGCGTGATATCGATCACGGCCGCGCCAGCACGAAACTCCCCGCGGACGGGAACCGCCGCGAACGATGCCAGAACAAGGATGATGAGAAAGAGGGGTGCCCTCAGCTTCGCATCGACGCATCCCTCACCCCGGCCCTCTCCCGCAAGCGGGAGAGGGGGAAATCGCTCAGCGGGTTTCGAAGGTAGGGCATGAGATCGACCCGGGTTGCTCGCACGCGGTGACCCAGGCATCACGCCCGCGCCGCACGCGATTCCCTCTCCCTTGGGGAGAGAGAAAGGGTGAAGGGTTCCCCGCAGGGCCCCCCTCGCGATGATCTGGGAAAAATTCACACTTCAATTCGCGACGGCGCGGAAGGTGCGGACTGGCCTGCCTTCCGTCGAGTAGAGCCGGGTGATCCGATTGCCATTGCCGGGAATGGCCGGCTCGACAGTCGTCCAGGTCTGAAGATCTGATGAAGCCTCGATCCGATAGCTGACGCCTGGCGCTGCATAGAATTGGAATTCGACGGCGGTCCGGATGGAGGCACTGCCGGCCGGGGTGTCGTCCTGCACTGTCGGATTGAACCCCGCCTGGACCTCCAACCCGTCGTTGAATCCATCCCCGTCGGTGTCGGCAGCGGTCGGATTCGTGCCGGTGTTCGATGCGCTCAGATACGTTCCCGTTCCGGATTCGACGAGGTCGCTGAGCCCATCGTTGTCGGAGTCGGTCCTCAAGGGGTTTGTTCCCGAGTCGGTTGCATCCACGTACACACCCGTGCCGGATTCGACGCCGTCGCGAAGTCCGTCCCCGTCGGTGTCGGGATTGTTCGCGCTGGTGCCACGCTGGTACTCCACGAGGTTCGTCAATCCGTCCCCGTCCAGATCCAGGCCCGCGTCGTTCACATTGGGATTCAGGCCATTCGCCGTTTCGTACACGTTCGGAATGCCGTCCCCATCCACATCGTCGTTGTCCCGGATCGTCTCGACGACAATGCTGTCAACGTCGCCGAAGACGTTTTCTGGCGCGAGGGTACTGTCGGACCGTTGCTGGTAGAGGGCGACGGTGAAGCTGTTACCGAAGCCTTCGAGGGTGAGGTTCGGGTTCTGAATATCGAACGGAGTCACCGCCAGCGGTTCGCCGGACGAAGAGAGTGTGGTGAGCAGTGTCCCCTCGGGCGTGATCTCGAGCACGAACGTCCGGAACGCTTCGGCACCGCCGGCAGGGTCGTTGGGGGGGAAATGGACGAACCCCGCATTCGCGTTCGCGCTCCCTTCGCTGTCGACATAGAAGTCGCCCCAGTCGGGTGCGGTGGGTCGATTTGCTCCCGCAGACGCGCGGGCGAAGGCGCCCGAGGCACCGATAATCGCGATGCCGGCAGATGAGTCGGACGCCCCGCCGTCGCCTGCGGCTGTCTGGTTCAAGGGCCGCACACGAGCGGTGACGCGAATGGATCGGACCCCGGCCATGGAGAACGGGGCGCTGATCTCGATGCCGACAATCTCGTCGGCAGTCCCGGGCGCGACCGCCATGCGGAGGGACGATCCATCCGCCCCGATTCCCGATACCACGGAGAGGGCGACGTCCGGCGCTCCGGTTCCGTGGGCCTGCCAGCGATCACCGAGTGTGAAGGTGGCGAACTCCTCCTCGAAGACGACGGCGGCGTGCGAGGTCGCGGTGAGGAGGGGAAGGGCAAGTGCGGCAGCCGCGATGTGCCGTTTGAAGAACCAGGTCTTCTCGGGGATTGTAAGGGGCTTCATAGGGATGAATAGGTGACGTGGAGATAATGAATTATACACAATCCTCTTCCTACTCTTAATCTTAATCTTAATCTCAGGAATGGGATTAGGATTTAGAGTAAGATTAAGATTAAGATTAAGATTAAAATACGAGTGGATCCCCTGCACTCACACCAACTGCTGGCGGCCGCCGTCGTGGCCCTGGCCGTCCAGGTCGATGAGGATCTCGCGGGGTTCGGCGCCGCGGGCGGGGCCGATGATGCCGCGGTCCTCGAGGATATCCATCATGCGGGCTGCACGGCCGTAGCCGATTTTCAGCCGGCGCTGCAGAAGTGAGGTGCTGGCCTTGCCTTCGCTCCGGATGACTTCGATGCAGTTCTCGACGAGTTCCTCATCCTCCTCGCTGTCCTCGTCCTCGCCATCGCGCGGCGGGCGCTGCAGTTGCTGAGTGATTTCGAGTTCGTAACTCGGCTTGCCCTGCTTCGCGATGAAGTCGACGACCGACTCGATTTCGTGGTCCGTGACCAGCGCGCCCTGCGCGCGGATGAGCCGGCCGGAGCCGGGGGGCAGGTAGAGCATGTCGCCCTTGCCGAGCAGTTTGTCGGCGCCCATCTGATCCAGGATGGTGCGGGAATCGACCTTGCTGGCGACCTGGAAGGCTATGCGCGCGGGAATGTTGGCCTTGATAACACCGGTGATGACGTCGACGGATGGGCGTTGGGTCGCAACGATGCAGTGGATGCCGGCGGCCCGGGCCATCTGGGTGATGCGCGCGATCGACATCTCGACGTCGGCGGGCGCGACGAGCATCAGGTCGGCGAGTTCGTCGATGATGACGACGATGTACGAGAGTTTTTCCGGGATGACGATGTCGCTGTTGTCGGAGGTGACCATTTCCTCGTCGAGTTCGACGGCGAAACCTTCCTGGCTGGCTTCGATCTTTTCCCTGGCGCCGGAGAGCGGCAGGTCGGGCTGGTGGGTTGGTTTGGGCGGCGGAGGCGGGGCCTTGGGGCGTTCGTTGAAGGCCTTGATGTTCCGCACGCCGACCTTGGCGAAGATCTGGTAACGCTTCTCCATCTCGGTGACGACCCAGCGGAGGGCGAGCACGACTTTTTTGGGGTCGGTGACGACCGGGACGACGAGGTGGGGGAGGACGTTGTACTGCTGAAGCTCGACGACCTTGGGATCGATCATCACGAAGCGCAGTTGATCGGGCGGGAAGCGGTAGAGCAGGGAGGCGATGATGGAGTTGATGCAGACGGACTTGCCGGATCCGGTGGAACCGGCGATGAGCAGATGGGGCGCTTCGGCGAGGTCCGCGATCATGGGATGACCGTATACGTCCTTGCCGAGGGCGAGGGGGATGCGGGCGCGGGTCTTATTCCATTCATCGGACTCGAGGAGGTCACGCATGATGACCTTGGTTTTGATGGCATTGGGGACTTCGACGCCGACGGAGCTCTTGCCGGGGACGGGGGCGAGGATGTGAATGCGCTCGGCCTTAAGGGCGGCGGCGATGTTGTTGGTGAGGGCGGAGATCCGTTCGAGCTTCACGCCGGGGGCGGGGTGGAGTTCGTAGCGGGTGATGGTGGGGCCCTTGGTGATGTCGCCGCAGGTCACTTCGATGCCGAACTGCGCGAGCGTCTGCTGCATGAGTCGGGCGTTGGCGATCAGTTCCTCCTTGGATTCGGTGGGTTGGACGGTGAGGTCTGGATGGTGAAGGAGGTCGAGGGATGGGAGTTTGTAATTGCCGATGGTGGGTCCCTGGGAGAGGACGACTCTTCGGCGGGGCACCATGCGGCCGCGGACGGGGAGGGGGACGGGAAGGTTGGGGGCATCGTCCTCGACGTCATCCGAGGCGCCGGGAATGGGTGTGGCCGGACCGTCTGGAGCAGGGATTTTTCCCGGGGCGTCTGGAGCAGCGGTAAAGGGATTGGCCTTGGTGGGCGGAGAGGTTCCAGTGATCGCGGCGATTTCGTTGGCGGTGATGACTTCGCCTTCGAGGACAGCCGGGGTCCCGGAGGGGGACCCCTTTCGTGAGCCGACGCCGGGTTTCGCCTGAGGGATGCTGAGGTCGCGCACGACGGGTTCAGGACCGCGGGTCAACGGTGGGGTCAGGCCAGGCGTGGCCGCGGCGGCCGCCGCGGGTGAGAGTTTGGAGGCGTTGGCGACGGAGGCGGACGGAAGGGCGGTGTCGCGCTCGCGGTCGACGAGTTCCTGGAGGCGCCGGGCCTCCTTTTCGAGCGTGCGCGCCTTGCGATCGAGGCGGACTTCCTCATCGAGGGTGGCCTCGGCGCGGGCTTTGCGTTCGGACCACCAGACGCGAATCCACTCGAACAGTTGGAAATCGGACAATCCAAGGAGACTCAGGAGGTACAGGAGGGTGCAGGCGGCCACGGAGCCGGCGTAACCGATGAAGCGGGAGGGGTTGAGGAGATTCCCGACGAGTCCGCCGGGGAGTTCGGAACTGGCGAAGCGGCCGACGAGGCCGGGATTGAGGGCAAAGAAGGCGGCGGAGACCAGCGTGAGGACGGCGAGCCAGATCCAGCGGCGGCGAGCGAAACTGAAGGCCTCGGCGAGACAGCCCAGGCCGAAGACGAGAAGACCGAGGGGGAGGGTGAAAGCCGCGGCGCCGAAGCCGATGAAGGAAAGTTCGCTCCACCAGGCGCCGACGGGTCCGATCCAGTTATGGGCAGGATCGTTGGGGCGCGCGGTGTTGACGCGAAGGTCGAGGCGATCGTACGAAAAGAGGGCGACGAGCCAGACGAGGGAGACGGCGACGAGGATGGCTCCCACCAGATCGAGGCGGCCCCGATGGGCGGCTGGATCGGGGTTGGACGACTTGGCCATGTGGGGCGGACGGTAGGCCGGGGTGACGGCCCTTCCAAGTTTCAAGTTTCGGGTAGAGCGCGTGGGCTGGCCATTGGGCGCGGGATCGGATAGACGCGGGGGCAATGCTGCAACGATGGCAGTTGGCAATCCGGGCACTGATGCTGGATGAGGACTTTCCGGAAGGCTTGGTGGCGCCCCGTTTGGTGGGTTTCCTGCGATTCTGGGTGCGCACGGGCCAGGGATTTTCGCGGAACCGATGCCCGGTGCGGGCGTCGGCGCTGGCCTATACCTCGTTGCTGGCGCTGATTCCGCTGCTGGCGGTGGTGATCGGCATCGCGTCCAGCGTGTTGAAGGGGGAGAAGGAGCGAATCCAGAATTACATCCGGACCGGCCTGAGCAGCCTGATGCCGCAGCTTGAATCGCAGCCGACGCTCGTGGAGATGCGGGAGAGGGTTGTTTTGTTCGTGGAGTCGTCGATTGAGAACGTGAACAGCGGGGCCATCGGCACGACGGGCATGGTGGCCTTGCTTTCGATGGTCATCTTTATGCTGGCGCGCATCGAGGAGACGATGAACGACATCTGGGGGGTGTCGGTGAGCCGGACTTGGTACGCGCGGGTGGTGAATTATTGGGCGACGATCAGCCTGGGCCCGATTGTGGTCCTCACGGCGGTGAGTTTCTCGGCGGTCCTGAAGCTCGAGAGTTCGCGCGAGATGCTGGCGACGCTGCCGTTGGTGGGTTCGTTTTTGATCGGGCTGGCGCCGATCCC
>JBBQIU010000114.1:0-7722 GCA_038325245.1 Verrucomicrobiota bacterium | reverse complement strand
ATTGGCGATGATTGCGAGCTTCTAAATCTAGAGCCGATCGTGCTTCAAGATCACGTCGCAATCGGGCATCGCGTGTACTTGGCGACGGGGAATCATGATTTCACGGATCACACCATGCCGTATCGAAACGCCCCGATCACGATTGAACGCGGTACGTGGGTCGCTTCCTGCGTGTTCATTGGCCCCGGGGTGACTATCGGGGAGCATTGTGTCGTCGGAGCAGGGAGCGTCGTCACGCGTTCGGTACCGCCCTGGTCCGTTGTCATGGGCAACCCGGCGCGAGTTGTGAAGCGTCGTGTTCTGAAGCGGTGAGCATCCCGGGCCACCACATCGAATCCCCGTACATGGGGTCCTCTCAGCGCATACTTATCACGGGGAGCACGGGCTTGATCGGGGCGAGCGCGGTCGACCATTTTGTGGAGCGCGGGTATGTCGTTGCGGCGACCGACGTGGTGCCGCCGCGGGTCCGGGCTCACGAAGGTTGCTTCACGCGGTGCGACTTGATGGACGTCGCCGGGTTGATGAAGTTGTTCGCGAAGTTCCAGCCGAACTACCTGTTGCACCTCGGCGCCCGGACCGACACGTTCGAGAGGCGATCCCTGGACGGGTATGCGGCGAACATCCAGGGCGTTCGCAACGTGATCGCTGCGGCGAATGCCTGCCCTGGTCTCCGGCGGTTGATCATGACTTCGTCCAGGTTGGTCTGTCGCGTGGGCTATATGCCCCGCCACGACGAGGATTTCTGCCCGCCAAACTTCTACGCCCAGAGCAAGGTCGAAACCGAGCGAATCACTAAGGCCAGCGAGATCCGGGCCGAATGGGTGCTGACCCGTCCAACGGCGATCTGGGGACCCGGTTTCCTGGTGCCATCGTACCGGGACTTCTTTGAGCAGATTCGCAAGGGCCGCTACCTGCACCTGGGCAACGTCGAGATTCAAAAGACGTTCGGGTATGTGAAGAATTTCGCATTCCAGATGGAACGGCTGCTGGCTGCTCCCGTGCGGGCCGTGCATCGAAAGCTCTTCTACGTCGGCGACTACGAGCCCGTGAGGCTTCGGCAATGGGCCGACTTGATCGCTCGTGAGTTCGGGCGCCCACGCATCCGGACGGTGCCGCTGGGAGTTCTTCGGGTGGTAGCGCGGGTCGGAGACGTCTTGAAGCGGGTGGGCTGGGACGCGGTGCCTCTAACGTCCTATCGGTTGGGGAATATGCTGTCGGACGCCGTTCATCCGATGCCGGAGTTGGAGGCAATCACGGGTCCCCTGCCCTACGGTCTGGAGCAGGCCACGCGGGAAACCGTCGCGTGGCTGAAGGAGAATCCCTTGTCCAAGGGCCCGAGTTGAGAATCCATCTCATCACCAATTTGTTCGCCCCGGATGAGCTTGCCGGGGCGGCTTTGTTTTCGGACCTCGCTCTGTTTCTGCGGGAGCATGAGCACGACGTGCGGGTCACGTGCACATTTTCCTACTATCCCGCGTGGCGGTTGCGGCCGGAGGACCAGGGCGTACCGCTCCGCGAAGAGACGTTCCATGGAATTCCGGTTCGTCGTGTGCGTATGTACGTCCCTCAACACCCCACCGGGAAGACACGAATGCTTTCGGATCTCAGTTTCCTGGTCTCGCTGCTGCGAGGGGCAAGGTTTCGGGGATGGACGCCCGAGGTTGTGGTCACGGCATCACCCATGTTTTCGCAATGTCTCGCTCAGCGATTCCTGTATCTCGGGCGACGAGTGCCCCGGTTCATCGTGGTACAGGACTTCGTGGTCGATGCCGCGTTGGAACTGGGGATGGTCCGCGCACCCGGTTTGAGTCCGTTGTTGCGAGCGCTGGAACGCTGGGCGTTCCGATCTGCGTCCACCCTGACGACCATCAGCCCAGGCATGCTGGAAAAGCTGCGCGGCATCGTAGGGGAGGGTCGGCGGATGGTTTGTATTCCGAACTGGATTCACGGGAGCCTTGCGGCGGAGGTGGAGAGGCAGCGCCGGAATCCACCAAGGTGAGAGGACGGGGCGTTGTTCTACTCAGGCAATTTAGGGATCAAACAGGGCCTGCCCGATTTCGTGGAGGTATTCCGGGCGGCGGCCGAATCGTGGAGGCTTCGGATTCATGGCGGGGGCGTCGAGGCGCAACGGTTGCGCTCGGAGCAACGTCCCGGGGATCGTGTGGAGTTGGGGCCGGTTCTGGCGGAGTCCGAGTACATCCGGGCGTTGCTGGGGGCGACGGCGTGCCTGGTAACCCAACGACCCGGGGTTGGTGCGAATTTCCTCCCGAGCAAGCTCCTTCCGGCATTGGCGACCGGGACCCCGGTGCTGGCGGTGTGCGATCCGGGCAGTCCGCTCGGAGTGGAGGTGGAAGAAGGCGGCTTCGGGGTCGTGGTTCCACCGGGAGACTCGAAACGCCTTCGAGCCGTGCTGGGCGCCTGGCAGTCAGAACCTGAAAGGCTGCGACGAGCGTCGATACGCGCGATGGAGAGGGCCGGACGATACCGGCGGGAGACGGTGTTGCAACGATACGAGGATGAGTTAAGCGCGCTGGCCGGCCATGGAGGGCACCGCTCCGTCGGTGCCGCGGAGGCGTGATGCGGAAACGGGGATGGGAATGCGAAACGGGGACGCGGAACCGGGTTCCGATGGAACGGAACCCTCCACGGAACGCGCCGGCCATGGTTATCGGTCGTGCCACGCCAGAACGTCGATCTCGCCGGAGTACGGCCACTGGTTGGCGTCCTGAACCAAACCGTGCCGAACGGGATTTTTGCGGACGTAGTCCCATTTCTCGGCGTAACTCTCGGACCGGCGCAATTGCCTGTCCCATACGTCTATTTGCCAGACGGGTTGCTCTTCGGGCCACGGCCAACGCCTGGAAACCACCGATTTCCAGAAACGTACCCAAGAACGGAATGGGACGGTTGGATCCCTTGGTGCACAAAACAAATGGAGATGATCTGGCAACACAACGTAGCGCCCAACGCACCAGGTATTGGCGATGCCCCAGACTTCGCGAAGGAGCCGATGGGCGTCCGGTCGAGCAAGGATCGGGTTGCGACGCGCGGTGCATGCCGTCACAAAAACGACAATTGACCGATTCTGGTCGGGTCGAGGTGGATGGTGCGCTGGATGTCTCCGTTCCGATGAATGCATAGTGACCTCCTTGACGGCGGAGAATGCATTAAAGGTTGATTGTGACGAGGCAGAATCGAGTTCGAATGACGAATTGGGCCGGTCATGGAGGGCACCGCTCCGTCGGTGCCGCAGAGGCGTAACCCGGAAAACGGGGATGGGAATGTGGAATGGGGAAAGAGGTTCCGATGGAACGGAACCCTCCAGGGAACGGCCCGGTCATGGAGGGCACCGCTCCGTCGGTGCCGCGAGGGCGTGATCCGAAAACGGGGATGGGAATGCGGAAGGGGAAAGGGAAACGGGTTCCGATGGAACGGAACCCTCCGGATGCGCCGCCTCAGTACGCGTTCTTCCGCTGGATGAACGTGAGCATCATGATCTGGAAGTCCAGGAGCAGGTTCCAGTTCTCGAGATAGTAGAGGTCGTACCGCACACGTTCCACCAAGTCGGTGTCTCCGCGCAACCCGTGGATCTGGGCCCAACCCGTGATCCCGGGTTTTGTTGTGTACCGGGCGTTGTAGTGCGGAATCTGCTCGCTCAGCTTCTCGGAGTGAAAGCTGCGTTCGGGTCGGGGGCCGACCAGGCTCATGTCGCCGATCAGCACGTTCCAGAACTGAGGTGTCTCGTCGAGGTTCCACCGGCGCATGATCCTCCCGATCTGCAACACCCGGGGGTCCTCACGCAGCGTCGACTGGTTGATGTGGTCCATCTTTTCGGACCCCACCTTCATGCTCCTCAGCTTCCACATCGTGAAGGAGTGTCCGTTCCGCCCGATACGTTCCTGGCCAAAAAAAACGGGGCCCGGGTCCTCCCGGTGGATGCGCCACGCGCACCAGGCGTAGACGGGAGCGGACAAAGCGAGACCTGCGAGTGAACCCACGATGTCGATCGTGCGCTTGATGCAGCGAAACGTGATCCCGTCCAATGGAAGCCGGCTGATGCCCAGGACCGGCACGCCGCTGATGGTGTCCAGTTCCAGCCCGGAGACGAGGATCTGGAAGTAGGAAGGAATGACCTTGAACTGGACAAAGTAGCGTTCGCAAAGGTTGGCCAGAGCCACCATCTCGCCCGTGCGCGGGTCCAGGTCAGCCACGACAACGATGTCGGTGACCCGCTCCCTCAGCATATCGGGTAGGTCGTTGTAATCACCCAACTGCCGTACACCGTCGGGTGGCTTTACGGCGAACCTGGACTCTGCGGAGGGAACGCAACCCACGATCTCATAGGGATGGCTCGGGTCGTGGGCTACAAATTGAAACAGCTTGCTGGTCTCCGCATTCCAGCCGACGAAGAGAATCCGCTGGCGCAAACGGGGCGCAAGGGACGGCCTCTGGGCAATCACGTGGAACAAAGCGCGCCATCCGACCAGGAAGCTTGTGCAGGTGATTACCGAGAATGCGGCGTAAATGCGGGAAATCGGAGGAGTGAATTTCAGTGCCAGGCTGAGTCCGAGGTAGGTTACAATCCAGAAAACAGCCGCCCGAAGTATGAGAATGATCGTCCGCCGGTATCGCAGCAGGTGGCTCCGGTGATAAGTTCCGGCACTGGCAAGAAGCGCCAGCAGGAAGAGCGTGCCGATGGCAAATAGTCCAGCGTACTCCCTGACCTCAGGGGGGTCGATGACCTCGACGCCAAACGTGATCCACCCCGATTCGAACCGGAGCCAGTGGGCGAAAACCAAACCCAACACGATCGCCAACGCATCGCCAACGAAGGCCAGGGTGGTTAACGACGTGAGCAAGCCAGTCGAGCTGATCCGGCCTCGATGGATACCTGTGGGCGCAGCCCAGTTAACTGGATTGGGGGGGGGTCCCTGCATCGACTCGCGGTGAGTACTGTGCGGGAACAGTGCGAGCGTGCGCAAGGCACGGATGGTGTCGTTCGGATGGAGCCGTGGAAGGGACGCGCATGGGGACCATGAACCGGGCCGCCTGAAGGGCGGCACCAGACCCAGCGGAGGGCACCGCCCTCGAGAATCGCCCATCCGTTGGCAAGGAGGTGAAGACGGAATTGAAAGCGGTGCCGGGACGGCCCCGCAGTCCAAACGCTTCGCGTTCGCCAGGGAGGGAGAGGTGATTCGGCAAGGATGGTTCATGGGTAGCGACGTTTTGCAAAATTTGGACACGTAATGGGACCATGAACCGTGCGATGGAGGGCGCCGCTCCGTCGGCGCCGAGGATTGGGTTGGGGCTAGAGTTCAACAGGTTCCGACGGAGCGGAACCCTCCGCGGCGGCTTCGATTCATGGGTAGCGACATTTTCCAAAATTTGGACACGCATTGGGACCATGAACCGTGCGATGGAGGGCGCCACCAAACCCAGCCGAGGGCAACGCCCTCGGAAACGCCCATCCGCTTCCGACCACACCCCAACGGCGAAACCCATGGGCCGAAATCCGCGGTCCGACCCTGGGCTTCGGTACGGAATCCCGTTGGGATTCCAGACCTGAAAAATGGCCAATCTCCAGGGAGCGGCGAATCCGCTCCACATGGAACCGCCCGGCGACTGCAGGCGCATATCCGACGAGGCGCAGCTGGGGGAGGGGCCCTGCGACATCTCGGGCAACGATCCTCGTAGTGAGAATGGGAGGGCGCGAACAGGACGATGCGCGCACCACGGCAACTGTGGGCGGCGTGGCGGCATGACCTCCCCCCGTTTGGTTCCGCCGGGAAGCCTGGCCAAGCAGTCGCGCCATCTCCCGCCAGCTGGCCCAGACATTCGAAAGCGGGTTTTTCCGTGTGGCCTCCAATTTGTTGGTGAGGTAAACCTGTTGGCCGTGTGCGATAAGGGCCTGCTTCAAGGGCTTCACCATAAATCGGGTGCCTGATTCTTCGTCCGGCCTTTTGGGCCAACTCCAATTTCAAAGAACCTCAATGAACGCAAGACTGAAGAACTTCGCAAAGCGCATACTGTCCGCTGCCTACTATAGAGGGGACAGGACGCTCCACATCGCCGATATCAAACTCGTCGTCAACCATGGCGACTCCGGTGGCCGGCAGTACGCGGGACGATCGTCGGTCGAGGAGGCGAGAAACCAACTGTATCAGCGGCTGTCGGTCGGATTACGACCGGTGGTGGTCGTCGACGTGGGTGCCAACTACGGCTTCACAGCGGCAATCTTCGCACGCCACTTTGTCAACGCCGAACTCATCCTGGTGGAGCCAGACCCCAAGCTGGGTGGCTATATCGAGCGGAACATGAAGGCGAATAGTGTCTCGAATTACCGATTGGTACGGGCGCTCTGCGGAAACAGGAACGATGCGGTGACTTCCTTTGGGGTGAATCCAAGCAGCAGCCAGGATAACCGGGTTCGCGCCATGGCCGGGTGGGCTACCGTTGAAGTTCCATCTGTGACAATAAGCAAGCTCCTGGAGCCGTACCCGGATCGTCCCGTGTTCATCAAGGTGGATACGCAAGGTTTTGAGACCCAGGTATTCGCCGGGGCCGAACACTATCTGGCCCATTCGAACGATTGGTTTATCAAGACAGAGTTCGGTCCACATTGGCTCGAAAGCCAGGGTAACTCTGCTGTGGATTTGCTGACGCAACTGGTCGCCAAGTACCGCGTCGTGGAGGCTCCCGCGCGGACGCGCTTCGATAGAGACTCGCTTGGCGCGCTGTTTTCCGATCCCTTGAAGACTGCCCAAATCTCCGCCTTCGTCACCCACGTCAGGCGTTTGAATGACGACGGTCTCGGTTGGGTTGATCTCTACGTCGCGCCGAAGGGGTCGAACAAGGCCCTTGAGTGAAGGCTGCGCTCCAAGACAAGGGCGTGGCGTTCCTGCGTAGAACGCCACTTCGCGCCGAAATCTTACAGGTATTCTTGGCGAGAAATCAAATCGGTGAGTTTCCACTAGAGTGAGTGAAGCTGCTGCGTTGGGATGCCCACGGAGGTTCATTTCCGGACCTTCGAAAGGAAGAACAAACCATGCAGAAGACACCAAGAACACTGTTCATCATCACGCTCCTCGCGTCGGCATCGGCGTCGGCGTCGGCGGCGAACCTATGGATCAATGAGTTCCACTACGACGACAGCGGAGGGGACTCAGGCGAATTTGTGGAGATTGTGGTCCCGTCGAGTTTCACGGATCTGGCCTCTGTCACACTGACTCTCTACAACGGCGGGGACGGCCGGACCTACGGCGCCCACATGCTGAGTACGTTTGAGGCTGGGTCAAGTTCCGCGGGGGTGACGTTCTATTCAAAGCTGATTTCCGGGATCCAGAACGGCGCCCCGGACGGCATGGCACTCACATGGCCGGAGGGGACCCAGTTCATCAGTTACGAGGGGAGCTTCGTGGCGGCGAACGGCCCGGCAGCAGGCCTGACGTCGTTCGACATCGGGGTGGCGCAGGCGGATACGGGGGCGCCGGACGGGAGTTCGCTTGGGTTGGTAGGGACGGGGGAGCGGTTCGACGATTTCGTGTGGTCGATTCTTCCGAATTCCACGGCAGGCGGCCTGAATGTGGGTCAGTCGGTAACGGTGGTGCCGGAGCCGGGGTCGTACGTGCTGTTTGCTGCGGGAGGCCTGGGGCTGTTGGCGGTGTGCCGGGTGCGGAATCGGCGTGCGGGAACGCACGCGGGTCCCGCTACGGAGCGCGCCGT
>JBBQIU010000113.1:0-7737 GCA_038325245.1 Verrucomicrobiota bacterium | reverse complement strand
ATGACTGTGCCGCGGTGCTGGATGTCATCGCCGGCTTCGACGCCGCGGACTTGGTGACCCTGGAGAGCCTGGGGAAGATCCCGGACCAGCCGTACACGTCGTTTGTGAGGACCAATGGCTTGTCTGGCGCTCGGTTGGGAGTTCTCCGGGAGATGTTTCGCAAAGGCCCGAAGCACGAGGAGGGCCTTGCGCTCATGGAGCAGGCATTGAAGGACATGAAGGCGGCCGGGGCCATCCTGGTGGATCCGGTCCTGACGGGCATGAACCTGATCGAGTCCCAGGCCGACGCAGGATCGGCGACCTTCGAGCGGGCGTTTGCGATCAACCATTACCTCGCCGGTCTGGGACCGAATGCACCCATCCGAACCGTCGAGGAGATGATCGCCAAGGGCGGTGAGCTGGTGAAGCCGACCATCATTGAAGCGGCGCGCATCGAGTCGCTCGACCATCACAAGCCTCTGTTCGCCGCCATCCGTCAGAAGGAGGTGCTTCGCGGCGCCTTGGTGGAACTGATGGAGAAGTACCAATTGGATGCGATTATTCTGCCGTTTCGTACCTTCCTCACCGAGGAGATTCCGGTTGGCACCAATCGTCCGCCCGACATCCGGAACAACCTCAGTTCCTACACCGGATTGCCGACGATCATCGTTCCGGGCGGATTCTTTCCCGCGGATGGAATGCCCTTCGCCGTGCAGTTCCTCGGGCGTCCCTTCAGCGAGCCCACTCTGATCCAGGTGGCTTCGGGGTTTGAAGCGAAGACGGGACACCGGAAGGCGCCGGGGAGCACGCCGGCTCTCGCTGGGGAGACTTGGTGAGGGGGGGCGGTGATAGCTGATGACTGATGACTGATGACTCTGTCCTTTGAATTGGTTTCAAACTCAAATTCATGATTCGGATCGTGTGCAAACTAGGATGGGTGGTGGCTTTGTCGCTGGCTATGGCGGGGCGAGCAGCGACCTTCGACCTCGCCACCTCGACCGTGCTGGACATCCAGGCGGCGATGGATGCAGGGACGCTGACGTCGGAGCGGCTGACGCAGCTCTATCTGGCGAGGATTGACGCATACGACAAGAAGGGGCCGTCGCTAAACGCGGTTCTCGACCTGAACCCGCGGGCGCTCGAGACGGCGCGATCTCTTGATGAAGAGCGCAGGCAGCGCGGGCCGCGATCGCCGCTCCACGGTGTTCCGATCGTGATCAAGGCGAACATCGACATCGTGGATCTGCCATCAACGGGGGGTTCCCTCGCGCTGAAGGACAGCCTGGCGCCGGACGATGCGTTTACGGTGGCGCGGCTTCGCGAGGCGGGGGCGATCATTCTCGCTGCGGTGAACCTGGATGAGTTCGCCCGGGGAGGGACGGGGACGAGTTCACTGGGGGGCCAGACGCGCAACCCGTACCGGCTCGATCGAATCCCAGGCGGGTCCAGCGCGGGAACTGGGGCCGGCGTGAGTGCGGTATTTGCGCAGGGCGGACTAGGGACGGAGACCGGTTCCTCGGTTCGGAGCCCGAGCAACAATAACGGACTGGTCGGGATTTCGCCGTCCGAGGGGTTGGTCAGTCGGGATGGGGTGATCCCGATCTCACTCACGCTGGATCGGGTGGGGCCGATGGCCCGGAACGTGACGGATGCCGCGGCGCTGCTGTCGGCCGTTGCGGGGATGGACGCCGCGGATCTGGTGACACTGAAGGCAGCAGGCCGGAAACCGGCGGCGGGCTACATGGGGTGCCTGGATCCAAACCGCCTGAAGGGCGCGCGCCTGGGCGTGCTTCGTCAATTGAACGGGGACGGGCCGGCCGATAAGCCCGCCATGGACCTTTTCGAGAAGGCTTTGGCGGATCTGAAGAAGGCCGGAGCGGTGATCGTTGATCCGGTGGCGCCGGCGACGGATCTCTGGACGCTTCTTCGGGACGTGAACATGAGCGATGACGAGTACAAGTGGGGATTGAACGCCTACCTGGCCTCGCGACGTGGAACGGTACCGGTGCGGACGCTCAGCGAACTTATTGCGACGGGGAAGTACCTGGGAAGGCTCGGGGCGCGGTACACGGAGTGCGACGCCAAGCCGCGGATGGAGTTGAATCCGGAGTACTCGGCGAAGGTACAGGGTCGGGCCGTGGCACGTGAGGTGGTCACGGCGTTAATGGACCGGCATGGGCTGGATGCGCTCGTCTACCCACACCGCACCCAACCCATTCCCACCATTGAGGAGGCGGCGCCTGGCGGGGGCAGCACGTCCGTCAGCGAGCCCCGGGCCCGAGGCAGTTCGGCGCGGCTCAGCACGGTGACGGGATATCCGACAGTGATCGTTCCTTGCGGGTACACACCGGACGGACTTCCGCTTGGGATTGAGTTCACGGGCCGCCTGTACGCGGAGCCGACGGTGATCGGCCTTGCCTTCGCCTATGAGCAACAGACCCGGCACCGGAAGCTTCCGGGGAGCACGCCTGCGCTTCCTGGTGAGAATCTCGCGGAGACCCCCGGGACCGGGCCCACGGTCGCGCTGTTCACCACCGGCGGGACCATTCAGAGCCGGGGCACGCATCGCCAGAAATTGTCGGAGTACAGCGACAGCCGGGTGACACCGGACGAATTGCTGGCGGACCTGCCGGAGCTGAAGGAACTGGTGACGATTGAGGTGACGGAGATCAGCAACCTCGGCAGCGGAAACATGACCACCGAACTGCTGTTAAGGCTGGCGAAGGGCCTTAACGCGGCATTGGCGCGGCCGGACGTCGCAGGGGCGGTAGTGACGCATGGCACGGGCACCCTCGAGGAGACAGCCTATTTCCTTCATCTCGTCGTTCGCTCTGAGAAACCGGTGGTCGTGGTGGGGGCCATGCGGCCGTGGTCGGCGATCAGTCGGGACGGACCCCTGAATCTTTACAACGCGGTGCGCACGGCCATCACGCCGGAAGCTGTCGGCAAGGGGGTGCTGGTGGTGCTGGATGACACGATCCATTCGGCGCGGTTCGTGACGAAGGGGAATACCACGCGGGTCGAGACCTTCGTGTCGCGGGAGATCGGTCCCCTGGGCTACGCGGATGCGGACCGGGTTGTTTTTTACCGGGCGCCGATGACGCGGCACACGGCGAAGTCCGAGTTTGATGTGAGTACGTTGACGAACCTTCCGCCCGTGAACGTGGTGTACGGCCACCAGGAGGCGTCTCCGGCTCCGTTGGAGTCGCTGGTGTTGGCGGGAGCGGCGGGTGTTGTCCTTGCGGATGGCTCCCCGGCGGTGACGCGGGCAGTTCTGGGTGCGGTGGCGCGGGGTGTGGCAGTGGTGCAGAGCGACCGAAAGGGTTCGGGGCGCGTGTTGCTCAGCGAGCGGCAGGCCGGACGGGGCGTGGTGACGGCGGACTCACTGAATCCCCAGAAGGCGCGGATGCTGTTGCGCGTGGCGCTGACGACGACGAAGGAGCCGCGGGAGCTTCAGCGGATCTTTAACGAATACTGAGATCGAATCCATGAGACCGGGGACCACGATGACTCGGAGGACGGCCCTTCGGCGGGCGGTGCTGGGAAGCGCCTTGCTGGCTGGGTATGGGCGCGGCGCGTGCGCGCAGGAGATTCCGAAGCTGCTGCCCCCGGGGGTGGGGTTGCCGCGTGTGATGCTCGTCTCGATGGGGGGCACGATCGCGAGCAAGGCTTCGAGCCGGATCAACCTGAACAATTACGGCGGCCGGGGAAACCGCGTGGGCCCGGAGGACTGGGTGGATGCGCTGCCGGAACTGGCGCTGCTGGCGCGAGTGACAACGGACGACCAGCGCGCGCCCGAGGATCCCTCCGGAGGGCCGGGCGGTGGCATGACGCAGGCGCATATCCGGAAAGTGGCGGCACGAGTGCAGGAACTTGTGGACGACCCGAGCGTGGACGGAGTTGTGGTGACGCACGGGACCAACACGATGGCGGAGAGCGCCTGGTTCATGAACCTCGTGGTGAACACGAAAAAGCCGATCGTGTTCGTGGGTTCCCAGCGGGCGTGGTCGGGCTTGAGCGGGGACGGTCCTCTGAATCTCTACAATGCCGTCCGGGTGGCGGCGACGCCCGGGGCAGCGGGTCTGGGTGTTCTCCACGTGATGAACCAGAACATCAACACGGCGCGGGACGTGATGAAGATGAGTGCCTACCGGGTGGAGGCGTTCAAGAGCCCGGACCTGGGGGTGGTCGGGGTCGTCGATCCGGACCGCGTGGTGTTTCACACGGTGCCGCTGCGGAGGCATACGCATCGTTCCGAGTTTCACCTGGCGGGATTGCCGGCGTCGCTACCGGCGGTGGAGGTGCTCTACGGGTACACGGATGCTCCGGGGTATCTCGTGGACGCGATGATGACGAACGGCGTGAAGGGCATCGTCATCGAGGGGACGGGGGCCGGGGCGCGGGCGGGTGGGCAGGGACCGGCGCTGAGGAAGGCGCAGGAGAAGGGTGTGCTCGTGGTCGCCACCACGCGTACCCGTAGCGGTCGGGTTCAGGACACGCCGCGTCGGCGCGAGGCCTCGATCGTGGCGGGCGACAATCTTCAACCGGAGAAGGCGCGGATGCTTCTTCAACTGGCGCTCGCGAAGGGCGCGGATCTGGACGGGGTGCGAAGGACTTTCAATGAATACTGAACTCAAGAATGGGGCTGACGGCTCGAGGGACCGAAAGCTGGAACCAAGGATGCGCAGGTACCGCAGCCATGCAGTCTCCGCAGGGATGTTGTTGCTCGGATTCTTCGCACTTCAGACCCAGGCGGCGCGATTCGAACTTCAGAGCGCCACGCTCGGGGAAATCCAGTCCGCGTTTGATGCCGGGGCGCTGACGTCCGAGAAGCTGGTCCAGCTCTACCTGAACCGGATTGAGACTTATGACCAACAGGGTCCGTCGATCAAGGCGGTGCTGGCGTTGAACCCGAAGGCGCTGGAGACGGCACGGGACCTCGATGCCGAGCGGAAGGTCAAGGGGCCGAGAAGTCCGGTGCATGGCGTGCCGGTGATCGTGAAGGATGTGTTCGACACTTTTGACATGCCGACCAGCGGCGGCTTCAAGGCGATGGCTGACGCGCGCCCGACCAAGGACGCCTTCATCGTGGCCAAGCTGCGTGAGGCGGGAGCGATCATCCTGGCCAAGGTGAACCAAAGCGATTGGTACGGGGCGACGGACATCATCGCGAGCAGCAGTCTCGGCGGTTCGACATTGAATCCTCACGCGCTGGATAGGACGCCGGGTTGGTCGAGCAGCGGGACCTCTGCCGGTTTGGCGGCCTATTTCGCTCCGCTCGGCCTTGGCAGCGAGACAGGGTTCTCGATTCGAACCCCGACTTCCGATGGGAATCTTTGTGGGCTGTCGACGACGTCCGGGTTGATCAGCCGGGACGGGCAGATGTGGAGTTACATCACGGGCGAGAGAGGCGGGCCGATGGCGCGATCGGTTTCCGACGTGGCGGCGATGTTGGATGTCATTGCGGGCTTCGATTCGGCGGATCTCTGGACGGCTCAAAGCCTGGGAAAGATGCCGACGGAGACTTACGCGAGTTTCGTGGTGACGAACGGCCTGCGCGGAGCGCGGGTGGGAGTATTGAAGGAAGCCTATGATTTCAAGCCTGTGGAGGACGGAGCGGTGGAGTTGTTCGAGAAGGCTTACGGAGCGATCGAGAAGGCGGGGGCGCATTTGTTGAGAGGTGTGACTCTTGGGATCGATCTGCCCAAGTATCTGACCAATGCCTCACCTAGCCGGTACGAGCGCGTGGAGGCGATCAACCGGTATCTCGCCCGTCAGGGCCCCACGGCGAAGTACAAGACGGTCCAGGAAATGATCGCGAACACGATCCATCCGGTGCGGCCGGAGATCATTCAGGCGGCGTCGAAGCCACGGGATCTGAATCGGGATCCGGAGTACCGGGCGACGCTGGAGGCAAAGGCGGCCTTGCGGGAGATGCTTGTGGAGCTGATGGACCGCTATCGATTGGATGCGCTGGTTTACCCGCACAAGCTGCACGGGCCGCTGTTAATCGGACCCAGGGATTCCTCGACGAGCCAGTACACACCCAACCAGACGAGCCCTGTGACAGGGTTGCCGGCCTTCATTGTTCCGGCGGGGTTCACGCCGGCCGGGTTGCCGATCGGCTTGGAGATTCTCGGACGGCCTTGGGCGGAGCCGAAGTTGCTCCGAATCGCTGCCGGGTTTGAGGCGGTGTACCCGCAACGGCGCACCCCGGCGAGCACACCGCCACTACCTGGGGAGAGCTTTGATTACTGAGCCTGTGGAGAGGAGTTGCCTGATGAGACCCAATGGAACCATGGGACGGATGGCGCGCACGGCGCGAATGGGCGCCTGCGGTCTCAGGTTGGTGTGCTTGCCCATCGGTTTCCTGATGACACTTCTGCCGGCGCTCCCGGCCGTCCCCTCGTGGAACCATCATGTGGCTCTCACACCGGAGAACTCGGCCATTGGAAACTTCCCGAGCCAGAAGAAGCCCATCCTGACCATCCGGTCGGGGGAGACCGTGAAGTTCGACACGGGGGGCGGCGCGCGGTGGTCATCCGATAAGGCCCCGACGGAATGGCTGAAGGACCAGGGCATACCGATCACCACCAACCAGGTCTGCCTTGCGGAGACGATTCGCGTCCTGGCCGAAACACCCCGGTATGCCGGCATCACCAACGGCCATCTGCTCGTCGGACCCGTGGCGATCGAGGGCGCCGAGCCCGGTGATTCGATCGAGGTGCGAATCCTCTCGGTGGTGCCGCGGATTCCGTACGGGACGGTCGCAACGATGCCCGGGCGCGGTGGGATTCCAGACAAGGTGCCACGTCCGTTCACCAAGGTGGTCCACTTGGATTTGGAACGGAACGTGGGCGTGTTTGAGCCCGGCGTGGAAGTCCCGCTCGGACCTTTCATGGGAGTGATGGGTACGCTGCCTCCCGCCGAGGAAGGCCCGAACCGGCGGAGCGGTCCGCCGGGACGATTCGGCGGCAACCTGGACTGCAAGGAACTCACGTCCGGCTCCACCCTCTACCTGCCTGTGTTCCATCCCGGTGCCCTCTTCTTCACCGGCGACGCGCACGCCGCCCAGGGCGATGGAGAAGTCACCGTCAACGCGATCGAGACCGCCAACACCGCGATCCTCCAGTTTCACCTGCACAAAGGCCGGACTTTGAAGGCGCCCCGCGCAGAAACCCCGACCCATCATCTCACCTTCGGCCTCGATCCGGATCTCGATGACGCCATGCGCATGGCCATCCTGGAGACCGTGTCATTTCTCGAGGAATGGCGCGGATGGGATTTCTTCAAGGCCTTCACCTTCTCAAGCATTGCCGTTGATTTCCGGGTGACGCAGGTCGTCGACGGCACCAAGGGCATTCATGGGATGATCCCGAAGAAGGCCTTCACCAAGGACACGGCAGCGTACTGGACCGCGGGCTCGGTCGCCCTTCCATGAACCGTCTCCGAGTCATTGCAAAGGGCCTGTGGGGAGCCCCTCACCCTGGCCCTCCCCCGGGGGGAGAGGGAATGGCGTGCGACACGGGAGGAAGCTCCGGACCAGGATCGTACGAGCAACCCTTGCCCGGTCTCTCGGAGAACCCGCAACGCCGACGCTCGAAACCCGCTGGGCGATTTCCGCCTCTCCCGGTCGCGGGAGAGGAACGGGGTGAGGGCAGCCGTTCTTTCCGCAGTTCATGGTCCGAATGCGCGGTTCGCAGACCGTGGTCCCTTCCCAAGATGCCGAGCCGAGAAGTCGTTATTCGCTCATTCCAC
>JBBQIU010000112.1:0-7744 GCA_038325245.1 Verrucomicrobiota bacterium | reverse complement strand
ATGCATAGGTGAGCGAACGGACCTGGTGGAGATCGATGGGGCGGCAAAAGGCGGTCATTCGGCGCGAAGGCGAGCGTCAGCCTTTGCCTTGCTTTTTCGCGGCTCGCGAGGGGGTGTCGCGAGGCGGGGTCAGGCCATCGTCCGGCTGGTTCCAGAGGCGCCAGGGATCGTCGAGGCGGAGCATTTCGGCGAGGAGAAGTGCTTCCATTTCCTTGAGCGTGCCGGCGTGGCGGGGATCGTCCGCCAGATTGACCTGGTCCCTGAAGGGCTTCACGCCGGTCAGTGCGACCACCTTGGGATCCTGGTGCTCGATGAGAAACTCCTCCGGGTTGTCCCGGAGATTAAACAACTGCGTCTCACGCACTGCGCCGTTCATCACGTCATACTTGATGAGCTTCCAATCGCCCTGCCTGACGGAACGTATGCCGGGTTTGGTGCCTCCATTGTAGACGCCGTGGAGCACGTCGCGCACGACGGACTTCTGGCCGGTGAGCACGGGTTTGAAGGTGAGGCCCTCGCTTGTTTCCGGCGCCTGGATTCCCGCGAGGTCGCAGAGCGTGGCGAGCACGTCGAGCAGGTAGATGTTGCCCTGCACGCGGCGGCCTGACGGGATTCCGGGGCCCTTGACGATGAAGGGAACGCGCCAAGTGTGTTCGTAGAGGTTCTGTTTGCCCTGCAAACCGTGGCGGCCGATCGCCATGCCGTGGTCGGCGGTGTAGAAGATGTAGGTATTATCGAGTTCGCCCATCGCCTCGAGCCGCTCAAGGACGCGCCCGACCTGGATGTCGATATTCTCGCTGCACGCGAACTCACGACCGAGTTCGTTGCGAAGGGTCCGCTCATCCCGCCGCTCCCACACGCCGCTGACGTCGACTTCGTCGCGCAATCCAGGATGCCCGTGGTGGAACGGATGCGCGGGCAGGAAGTTCGGCGGGAGCGCGGGTTGATTCGGGTGCGCGGGCGGCAAGGAGTGCCGGTTGGTGTGATTGACAGCGCCATACTTCGCCAGCAACTCGGGCGTCCCGTCGCGTTCGTCGTGCGGATGCGAGAAGCCGAAGTAAATGAGGAAGGGCTTCGGGTCCCTCGCTGATTCGCGTTCCCGGAGGTAGTCGAGCACGCGGTCGCCATGCCAGCCACTGCCGGATTCGTGTGAGCCTCCGCGCCGGGTGGCGTCATGCCGGACGGTGAAGAGCTTGTTGGCGCCCTCGTAACTGTTGCCTTGCTTGCAGGTGCGCATGGTCGCGTAACCGGCGCGGTTGAACACAGCGGGGATCGTCTGATGTTCAAGGTTCGGAGGGCAGCGTCCCTCTTCCAGGGCGCCCGGAGCGATGGGCAGACGCCAAAGGGTGCGCCCGCTCATGATCATGTGCCGTGAGGGCGTGCAGACCGCGCCACTGAAGGAGCCCATATGATACGCGCCGTCGAACACCACCCCTTCGGTGGCGAGGCGGTCGATGTTCGGCGTCTGCAGGGGCGACTTCGGATTGTATATCTTCAAGTCGAAGGGCGACTGGTCGTCCGCGAGGATGAAGAGAATGTTCGGGCGCCGTGCGGCGGCGTGGACCGGCTCCGGGAGAACCAACAGGCACGGCAGGAGAAGGGAAAGCAGGCGTTTCATCGAGGGACAGGCGTACTCCTGGGAATCCATCATCCACTTCCTCCGCAATCGGTTATCCGTATTGAAGGACGCGTCCTGCCCGCCACCGGCGCCTGGTGCCTATTTCCCCGGGCGCTTCGCGGGCGGCACCCAATTCCGATGCCAATCGAGCTTCCAAAGTTTCTCCAGCTTCACCAACTCCGCATGACCATCGACAAAACCGGCGTTGATCGCGCCAGGCAATTCCCCCTTTGGATTGAAGATCTGATTCTTTCCCCACGGAGGTGAGTTTCCGTGGCGGGGCAGCGTCAGCCGGACCATCGCACCGGCGAAGTCGTCACCCGTGAAGAGATTGCGCGCAGGCGGATCGTTCGGCTGGGGCCACGTATCGATCCAGTTTCCGTCCGCAATGACCGGTGTGGTGGAGGGCGTGGGACAATCGTCGTCGCTCCGGAACTTCTTCGGCTTCTGTTCAGGGGTGCTGAAGTAGGGGTCGTCGTCCCCGTAAAACCAGCCATTGAAGACGTAGCTGCCCTCGTAATCGAAACCCTTCGATCCGGTCCACAGCCACGTCTGATTCAGGGAGCCGCTGTTCGGATGGCGGCGCTTGGCCTTGCTCGGGGCCGGGGGCGCTGTGGGACAGATCCGCGCGGCATTGACGGCGCCGTAATTGGTCGCCAGGACGGTCACCCACAACGCGTTGTCCATCGTGGCGGTGGGTTGGCCGTTGTAGGGCACGGATTTTCCGAAATCCGTGAGGTACATAAACGTCGACAGCGCCAGGGTTTTGACGTTGTTCACGCACTTGATCTGGTGGGCCTTGGATTTCGCCTTTGCCAAGGCTGGCAGGAGCATGCTGGCCAGGATCGCGATGATGGCGATGACGACGAGCAACTCGATGAGCGTGAACCCGTAACGCCGGCGTCGAGGAAAATGGAGGGTCTTCATGTTCGTTGAACTTTGTAACTCTGCGGTCCCCGAGCCAGCCCGGGGAGGGAGCGTTTTACCGGGCGACCTGGATCAATCTGGACGGATGACCGTGGCAAACCGCCCATGGCCCTTCGGGACGTCGGCCCAAAGTCCGAAGCTCAAGTGCACTTTGCCGTGATGCGGGAACCTGACGATGCGAGGTGCGAAGGTCAAGCAGGGCGCTTTCCCACATGAACCGGGAGCCTTAGACTGGGACGACTTCAAGAGCATGCGTGACCAAACCGGCCGAACCACACGGCATTCGATGAGGCTTCACCCCGGCATCCGCTTCCTGTTGGGCGTGTTCGCGAGCCTGATTCTCGGCGGCATTCCCGTGTCGGCCGCTGTCGCCGCCCAGGTTCCCGAATCCCGGGCCGTCGCGGCGCCGAGCGGCACGGAGGGCACGCGACCGCAGTCTCCCTCGGAAGCGCTGGAATCGTTCCGGCTGGCGCCGGGGTTCCAGATCGAAATCGTCGCAGCGGAACCCTTGGTCACCGATCCGATCGCCATCGACTGGGCCGCCGACGGGCGGATGTGGGTCTGCGAGATGCATGACTATCCCGCGGGTCTCGATGGCCAATGGCAGCCGGGCGGCCGCGTGAGGCTTCTCACGGACCGCAATGGCGACGGCGTCCAGGACGAGTCGACGGTCTTCCTGGATGCGTTGCCGTTTCCGACAGGCGTCATGGCATGGCGCCGCGGCGTGTTGATCTGCGCCGCACCCGACATCCTGTACGCCGAGGACACCAACGCCGATGGCCGGGCGGACCGGGTGGAGAAACTCTTCACGGGATTCGCGACCGACAATTTTCAGGCCCGCGTCAACAGCCTGAGTCTCGGCCTGGACAACTGGATTCACGGAGCCAACGGCCTTCTGGGCGGAACGATCCAGCGAATACCCGCCGCTCTCTTTGAGCACTCCGGAAACGCCGCTAACGTCAATATTCGCAATCGGGATTTCCGGTTCCGTCCGAAGGACGGACTTCTGGAACGGGTGAGTGGAATCACCCAACAGGGACGGGTCCGGGATGATTGGGGGAATTGGTTCGGCTGCGACAACAGCCGGTTGCTGCTGCACTACCCTTGGGACGATCGGTACCTGGGACGGAATCCGCATGTCACCGTTCCCGACCCGGTGCGCCATCTCACAGGGAGGCCGGGCGGAAACGCTCTGTTTCCTGCCAGCGCATTGCTCGAACGATTCAATGATCCCGAGCACGCCAACCGGGTGACCTCCGCCTGCGGACTGGGGCTGTATCGTGACACGCTGTTCGGCACGGAGTGGTCCGGAAACGCCTTCATCTGTGAACCCGTTCACAACCTGGTTCATCGGGAAATCCTGTCCCTGGAGAACGGCGTGGCGACGAGCCGCCGTTCAACCGGCGAAGCGGGCACCGAGTTCCTGGCCTCAACGGACCACTGGTTCCGCCCGGCTCAGGCGCGCGCAGGACCGGACGGAGGCCTGTACGTGGTCGACATGTACCGGTTCCTGATCGAGCACCCACGCTGGATTCCGGCGGCGAGACTGGCGCAGATCGATGTGCGCGCAGGAACGGACCGCGGGCGGATCTACCGTGTGCGTCCCACCGCGGCGCCTCTGCGTGAGGTCCGGGACCTGACCCGCCTGAAGCCGCCGGAATTGGTGGCGGCGCTGGATACAACAAACGGCACGGAGCGGGATCGGGTGCATGTCGAGTTACTGTTCCGGGGAGAGGTCGCACCGGAGGCTCGGCACGCTTTGGAAGTCCTCGGTCGCGAGGCCGGGCTTCCCCAGGTGCGCCTCCAGGCGCTCGCGCTCCTGTGGGGTTTCGGCGCCTTGAACGTGGAGGGCGTTGCCATCGCTTTGCGGGATCCGGATGCCCGGGTGAGACGCCACGCCGTGGGTCTCGCCGAGTCGCTGCTGGACGATCGGAAAGCACGGGACGCTGAAGGCTTGTTGGCGGCCCTGTTGGCCCTGGTCACGGATCCGTCGCCGCTCGTCCGCCGGCAACTGGCCTTCACCTTGGGCGAGATCGACAACGCCCGCGCCGGCAAGGCACTCGCCGCCCTGGCCGAGCAAGGGATCGACGATCCCGAACTCCGCCTGGCCGTGCTCACCTCGGCGGCGACGCATGCCGAATCCGTCCTCCGGGCGGTGATGGCGATCGACCCGGCCAGGCCCGGGCGCGCGGAGTGGATTCCGCCCCTCGTGGCGACGATGGCCGACGACGAACGCGATGCCGGCGCCCGTTCCCGCGCCCTGGCCCTGATCCTCCCGCCCGTCGGCATAGAGGCGAGCGCCGTTCAATGGACGGCCTTCACCGGCCTGATCGAGGGGGCGGGGCAGGAGCAGATCGATGCCTGGAACATCGCCCCCGACGACGACGACCTGGGGCCACGCTGGAGGGCCATGGCCGCCCACGCACGACAAAGGGCGGCGGACGAATCCCTCCCACCCGAGGACCGTCGACTGGCCATTCTGGCCGTGGGCGGAACCGCACGGGAGTCCTCGGATGCCGCGCTTCTAATACGGTTGGCGATGGCGGACGCCGAACCGTTGGTTCGTCAGGCGGCACGGGACGGGCTGCGGCGGAGCAACGACCGCACGGTCGCCGACCGATTGCTCGAGCGTTGGGCTCAGAGCCTGCCGTCGGCGAGGGACGGGATCATCGGGCTGCTTCTCGACCGACCGGGGTGGTCGGCGGCGTTGCTGGAGGCGGTGCGCCGTGGGCAGGTCTTGTCGACGGAGATCTCGGCCTCGCAACGCCAGCGACTCGCGGCGAGCCCTGACGCGGAACTCCGGGAAGCGGCAGACAGCATCTTTCCGCGCACCAGCACGGGAGGCCGGGACGCGGTGGTGGCCCGCTATCGGAGTGCCTTGGCGGCGGCGGGGGATCCGAAGCGCGGCCGGGAGGTGTTCACCCGGGCTTGTTCCACCTGTCATGCCCTCGCTGGCGTCGGCCACGAAGTGGGTCCTGATCTGGCGCCGCTCGGGGTAAAGGATTCCGAATACTGGCTCCTGAACACCCTGGATCCGAATGCCGTGGTGGAGCCCCGGTTCGTCCACTACGAAGCTGAACTCGCCGACGGCAGCCACCTCAGCGGGCTCATCAAGGCCGAGACGGCGACGAGTCTGACGGTGGTGAGTGGAGGCGGACTGGCCACGACGGTTCTGCGATCCCAGGTCCGGGATCTCCACGCCTCGTCGCTGTCCTTCATGCCAGAGGGCCTGGAGGAAGGCATTACCTTGGAAGAGATGGCCGACCTGATTGCGTTCGTGCGATCGGGCGGGGCGTCCGGGAAACTCCCGGGAGACGAACCGGCGGCGACGGGGCGTGCGACGGATTCCGTACTGCGCGATGCGCCGTCGGTCGCGCGCTTCGTGCTCGACGGCGCGCAGAGCGACGCGGCGCGTTCGACGGCGGTCCAGGCGAATCCGCAGTTCGCGGCGGCACTGATCCGGGAGATGACGCGCGACCTAGTCCCCGGTGCGCCTGAGGAGTACCGGCGGATTCCATGGATCTGGCGGGTCGCCATTGCGGCGGGGCGACGAAACGACGAGGCGCAGGTGCGCGGGGTGCTCGAGGCCAGTCTCCCGGGTCCCGATGAGCCGCTTTTGGACTGGCAGGCGGTGGTGTTGGGAGGTGGATTGATCAATGGAATCTCCGAACGCCAACCGTGGCCCGGAGTGCGCATCGTCGCGCTGCTGGTGGGCCGTCCGGATCTGGAAGCGGGCTGGGAACGCGCCCTGGAACTGGCATCAAGGATGGCCGACGACGAACGTGTGCCCCACGGAACCCGTTATGACGCCCTGCGCATGCTCGGAGTCGACACGTGGAACCGGCGTGGAAGCCAACTGGCTCGGTACCTGGAGCCGGGAACGCCGGGGGAACTTCAGATGGGCGCGGTGAGCGGCCTCGGCGACATGTCTGGAACCGAGGCCGGGTTGGCGCTGCTTGGGAGCCTGCCACATCTGACGCCGTCGAATCGGAAGCTGGCCCTGGATGCCCTGTTGCGGGACAACGGGCGCCGCGCCGCACTCCGCGCCGCATTCCTCGGGGGCAGGGTTAATCCTGACTTGCTGGATGCTGAACGGCGTGAGTTCCTGCTCCAACTCACGCCGCCGAACGGCACTGTTCGGTGAGTGGAACGCTTCCATGGGGTCAAATCTCAATATTTGACATTCTAAAGCACAGCGCTCTCATCCCCCATCCCCTCCCCTTCCGGTAAAGCCAGACCCCGGCCACTTGTCATCCTGTCAAAATGTCGGATCGTGAGCCCGCATGTTTCCCGGCAAGTCGTATTGGGTCCCGTTGCTGGCCTTCTTCCTCAACAACCCCTCACCCGCTACCGCACAGACCGTGGGTCTATTGCGCGAAGTCTGGGAAGGCATCGGCAGCGAGAATCTCTCGGCCCTCACATCGTCCCCCGATTTTCCCGATCGCCCACAATGGAGCCGACTTCACCTCCAATAGCGCCACCGTGACCTTTCGGCCGCAAATGAGGATCGGCACGGTTGCGCTCGTCCGCACCCAGAACGCCGCGCCCGCGATCGTCGACTTCCTCTCCTACGACGTCGGCAACGTGGATCAATCCTTTGGTTCCCTCTCCGACACCGACTCACTTCTGGTGGGACCGCTCCTGTCGCCGACACCCGGCTCGACGAATTCCGACAACCTCGAAATCCGGGAATTCCTTCTGGAATCCCCGAATCAATTCCGCCTGACCTGGACCTCCGTCGCTGGTCGCCGATACAGGGTTGAGACTCGGGATTCGATGTCCACGCCGTGGGTGGCTATCGGCGTCGAAATAGTAGCCGACGGGCCGAACCTCACCGTACGCATTCACCTACGGGCCGACGGACAAGCCTACTACCGCGTCGCCCGCCTAGACTAAAGCCGCGAAAGCGCCCTGACGCCCCGCGCACCCGTCCGCCTTTCCCATCCACCGAAGCCTCCGCGATGGGAGGGCGGACATGCTTATCCGCCGGGAGAAGTCCATTGCCTCGCCCTGCCGCCGAGGGGGTCCACAAATCACCTGTCCCTTTGTTTCATTGGCCCTTCGGGGGATGGCTGGACCTGCGAAGGCGATCCCATCCTTCCAAGTCTCTGCGTTCCCTGCGTTCTTTGTGGCAGATCCCTCCCCGTCCGGCCCGCATGTCCGTTTGGATTTAGGCCACAGAGAACGCAGAGAGCGCAG
>JBBQIU010000111.1:0-7793 GCA_038325245.1 Verrucomicrobiota bacterium | reverse complement strand
GGTGGATCATCGGCTGGCCGAGTGGGAGGCGGAGACCGAAGGGAGGACGACCGGGCCTTCAGTGTCGCAAGGTGGCAGTGGTGGCCCGTCGAATTCCGGAACGTCGCCGGCCGGTTCCGCTGGGCTGCCCCAAGGTTCCCTTCGGTCCAGGGCGCTGGTGGAGATTCACGACAAGGTGAAATGGATTCCGGAATGGGGCTCGAACCGGATCCATGGAGCCGTTGAATCGCGGCCCGATTGGTGCATCTCGAGGCAACGGTCCTGGGGCGTTCCGATTCCGGCGTTCTACACCGGGACGGGCGAGGCGATCCTCGACGCGCGGATCGTCCGCAACGCCGCGAATCTGTTCGAGAAACATGGATCGAACATCTGGTTCGAACGGCCCGCCGAAGAACTCTGGCATTTGGTTCGTCCCGCGGATTGGTCGGGACCGGAGGCGGTGTCGAAGTCCGCGGATACCCTCGATGTCTGGATCGATTCGGGCTCATCCTCGGCAGCCGTGATCGCGCGCCGACCCGAGTTGAGAGGAACGGAGGCGGCGCCATTCCAGTGTGATCTCTACCTGGAAGGCAGCGACCAGCACCGGGGTTGGTTCCAGTCATCGCTGCTGCTCTCGCTGGCAGGTCAGGGTGCAGCGCCGTACCGGACCGTGCTGACGCACGGGTTCATGGTGGACGCCGATCGCGAGAAGATCTCGAAAAGCAAGCAGGGTCAGGGCGGCTACCAGAAGCCGCAGACGGCGGAGCGTTATGTGAAGGAGTATGGCGCGGACGTCTTGCGGCTCTGGGTGGCATCGCAGGACTTCCGAAACGACATCGTGGTCAGCGAGGAGCGATTGCAAAAGGTGGGTGAATCCTACCGTGTGATCCGGAATGCCCTGCGCTACCAGCTTTCCAACCTGTTCGACTTTGATCCGGCGCGCGATGCCGTGGCGGGCGATCGACTGACCGGATTGGACCGTTGGATCCTGGGTGCCTTCGCGGAGATCGAGGCCGAATGTGCCCGGGCGTACGAGGACTGCGAGTTTCATGCGGTTTATCAGCGGGTGGCTCAATTTGCCGCGGTCCAGTTGAGTGCGGTGTATCACGACGTGGTGAAGGACCGGTTGTACACGGATGCTGTGAGGTCGTTGCGGCGTCGGTCAACGCAGACGGCGCTGCACCGGCTCGTGACAGGAATGTGTCAAATCCTTGCGCCGATCCTGGCGTTCACGTCAGACGAGGCCTGGGAGCACCTGCCGGGACGGGAGGGAACGTCGGTCCACCTGAGTGATTGGGAGCCTCAGGCATTCCCCCTGAGCGACGAGGAGAAGGCTGGGTGGAACTGGCTCCTGGAGACGAGGGAGCGGGTGTTGCCGGAGCTCGAGAAGTCGCGTCAGGCCCGTGTGATTGGAAAGGCGCTGGAGGCGAAGGTCCGGTTGGTGACGTCGGTGCCCGCCGGTATGGGCCCCGATTGGCAGGACTCCCTGCGGGAATTGTTGAATGTATCGCAGTTGTCGGTGACGGCCGGAGGGCCGGGATCCGAGCTTCAGGTGGAAGTGGCGCGCGCCGACGGGACGAAGTGCGAACGTTGCTGGCATTCGGAGACGGATGTGGGTGGGGAACCGGCGCATCCCACGCTGTGCGGACGCTGCGTCGTGGCGGTGGAGAGTCTGTAAGGCAATGGAAGGCAATGGGGTCAAGTCACTGGGACTTGACCCCATTGCTCCTCCGAATTCTCCCGGAAACGTGTCGTACGGCTCACGCGATGGGCTAGGCGCGCCTGGCAGAACCTGCGGGAGAACCTGCTCGCGCGGACGGGAGGTTGGGCTGGCGCCTTCGGGTTTTCTTCCCGGCCGTGGACGGGACCGCGAAATGGGCACCCATCTGCTGGACTTCGGTCAGGGAGGTGACGCCCTCCCTAGCCTTGCTGAGGCCGTCTTCAACCACGGATTTCAGTCCGCGCTGGCGAAGATGCGCACGCAGCGAGAGCTCGTCCGTGTGCTCCAGGATGAGTCGATAGTCCGACTCGTCCTTGTGCCAGATTTCGAACACGCCGATGCGCCCACGGTATCCGGTCCCCCGGCAGGCCTCGCAGGCACCCGGCTGCCAGTCTGTGGTCTGAGAGGGCAACTGAACGGAGTCCAGCCAAGTGCGGACCGTATCCGAAACCGGGCTCTCACGCCGACACTCGGGACAGAGGCGTCTCACCAACCGTTGGTTGACCACAATCTGAAGCAACGTGGCGATCTGGTGATCCGGAATGTTCCAGTTCCGCAGCAGCGTCACCACCCCGGCCACATCCGGGCAATGCATCGTACTCATGACGAAGTGGCCGCTGGCGGCGGCTTCGATGGTGATCTGCGCAGAAGCCTGGTCTCGCATCTCGCCGATCAGGAGGTAGTCCGGGTCCAGCCTGAGCATGGCACGCAACCCCGACGTGAATGTCGGCCCGTGCACCGTGTCCACCTGGATCTGAGTGATGCCGTCGATGGGATACTCGACGGGGTCCTCGAGGGTAACGATGGAGTGGTCTGACAGCTCCAGTTCATGCAGCAAGGAGTACAAGGTGGTCGTTTTGCCACTGCCGGTGGGTCCCGTGGCGAGACACATGCCCGAGACATCGCCCAGCCACCGCTCGAGCAAATCGACGCTTTTCGCGTCCAGTCCCAGGTCGCGGATATTGTGCTGAAGTTGGCTCGGATCGAGGAGGCGGAGCGCCAGCTTCTCCCCGCCGAAGCAGGGAACGGTGGCCATTCGGGCGTCCACCTTCTTGCCCTGGACTTCGAACTGGAGATTCGTGTCCTGCGGCGTGTGGTTGGCCACGGGGTCGAGGTTGGCGGCGGTACGAAGGTAGCGCACCAGCTTCTGGCCGGTCAGCGGGGTGAATCGCGCGGCATCGTGCAGAATGCCGTCGAGGCGCAGACGCAGCCTCCAACCCTGACTGAACGGCTCAATGTGCACGTCCGTGATACGGTTCTGAAGCGAGTCTTCAAACACCGCTCGCGCCAGCACCTCAAGGGATTGCGAGCCCTCGGTGAGGGAGCCGGGCTTGAGCAACGCGTTGACACGCGGCGCCAGGGCAGGATTCAGCTTCGGTAACCAACCGGTTCGATGTGGTGTTGTTCTCATGGCCGTGATCCCTGTTTTGAAGAACGCCGCCGCACGCATCGGTGTCCTTCCCACCCCACACGCCTGACTCGGTTGCATGACGAAGCCAGCGGCTGTTGCGCTCTTGTGTTCGTTGGCTCAATACCACGTTCGCCAGGTCTTCACCACCGCAACTTTCGACGGCTGGCATCGTTCGAATCTTAACCGGGAATTACGGCTGGACCCTCCGGATACGCCGTGCCTGGCTATCCGGGGAAGAACTGAGCCGGTGAGCGTTCGTCGCAAAGCTGCTCCAGCTCTCCGGGGTGCCCAGGGAGGGCAATGGGGTCAAATCACGACATACGACAAATGCAAATGTAGAGAATAGTGACTTGACCCCATTGCCCCCCTTCGCCGCCCCTTCTCGTCAAAGTGCGCGCATGCCCTTTTATACGCCGAAGCCTTGCCTGTCCCTTTGTTTGCCCGTGTTCCTTTGTTTGCCCGAGCGCGATCGCCTGGGTTTCTACGGTTCGGGCGGGGTGACTCCCGCACCGGGCCTCATGTATTCCCATAGCGCCCGAAGGGTCTTGGGGCCGTCCCCGTCGAAATAATCGGCCAGGGCGCTGTTGCCCTCTTCGTCGAAGTAGAGCGGCATCTTCGTGGTCGGATCGAACGTCTGCGGATTCCGGACCCAACGGATAAAATAGTCGGGACGAAGGCGCTCGGCGGAGTGGGCGAGATTGACGCCGGGCGCTTCAAAGACCGCCGAGGCGCTGAAGGGACCGATGGCGTGGCAGGTCACACAGGCGAATCCTGCGGAGGCGGAAACGAGCTTTCTGCCGATGGCGGCGGCGTCTGGGTCCGGCGGGGGTTCGGCAGGGGAGTGGGGTGGCAGGCCGTCGAGGGCGGCGTACCCTTCGGCCAGTGCTGCGGCAAACGCCGGGAAGGCCGGCATGCGACCCGGGAGCCAGGGACGGGGCTTGTAGGAGACGTGGCCGCCCACGAACTGGGCGAACCACTCGGGACGAAGCTTCCCGCCAATTCCTCCCAGCCTGGGCACGCCCTCGCCCTTGTCATGGCACTCGGCGCAGCGAAGCTCACGGCTCCATCGTTCGGCGAAGTCCGTCGGAACGTGACGCGACAGGGAGGCACGACCGGAAGCCAGGAAGCTCTGCAAGTCGCTGCGTTCTTGAGCAGAGAACCGGTATCGAGCCGGATACTGACCGGAGGCGTTCGGTGGTGGGTTGTCGAGGGCAAGGCATCCCGTCGAGGCCTCGCCTCGCTCCAAGTCGTTCATGGCGGGTGCGACCGTGGGATGAACGGGACCGGGTGGCTGCGCGTTGGGATCGTCATGGCACCGAAAACAGCCGCGGTCGCGCGCCATCGCTTTGCCTCTCTGAATTCGCTCGGGGTCACGTTCGATATGCCTGACAGGGCGCGCCTTGTCCGCGGGCATGAGGAGGCTCGCGATGTGAGCCGCGTCGTCCCCGGAGAGCTGAAAATTCGGCATCCGGGTCCAGGCGTAGTGGCGCTCCGGGGCCGTCAGGTAAGCGACGAGTTGTTCGGGGCTGCCAAATTTTTCCGGGACGAAACGCAGGGAGACCTTGCCCGGGGCGTCTGGGTCCGCTTCGAGCGTATGACAAGACTGGCACAGCAATGCCTCGAACAGGGCGTGTCCGATGGCTGGAACAGGAACGTGTACAGGAGCAGTAGTCGGTGGAGTGGTTGAAATCGGAGGGTTCCCATGGTCGTTCAATGATCCGAGCCAGAAGGCGATGTCGGCGGCGTCGGCGTCCGCGGAAGGGCCGTGGAGGAGGCGAGGCATGGTGGCCTCGGGCTGGAGGGCTTGAGGATCGGTGATCCATCGAGCCAACCACTCCTGGCGACGGCGTGAGCCGATGTCCGCAAAGGACGGAGAATCGGCGGTGAGTTCGGGAACGGGCGTCGGCGTCTCGGGGTCGTGGCAACGGCCGCAGCGATGCACAAGGAACAGGTCGCGGCCCCGCTGAACAGCAGAGCGATCCGGTCCGATGACGCCGCCGGAGTCGTCTCCGGGCGTCAGTGCGCTGGTGGGGATTGGGGCGGGCGGAGCGCCGCGACCCCGCCACGAGAGTCGAACGGTGGCTTCGGCGTTGTTGGTCCGGGAAAGGGTCGCGCGAAGAAGATTGGTCCCTTTTCGGAGGCGAATGGGGCGGGACCAATCGGTGGCGCCGGACGCGTGGGGCGTCTGGAGGACGTTGGTTCCGTTGATTTCGAGGGTGAAAAGGCCGGCATGGTCTGCCTGAAACTGGAAATCGCCGCGGAGGTCCACATTCAGCCAGCCCGACCAATCGGCGGTGAAAGGGCCTGGGGAAAGGAACGGTGAGGGCGTTCCTGCTGCGGGAACATGGAGGACCACATTCGATGCGAGGCGCGTCTCGGACCTTCCCGCGGATTCGAGCCGGAGCGCGAGTTGGCCGTGGGCGGCGGAAAGCAGGTTCAGACCGGCGAGGCAGAGGGTGAGGGCGTACGGGTGGCGCAGAGACATGAACGGAAGAGCAATCATTCGGAAACCTCCTCGACGATGACCTTGGCCTCGGCGGCGCCTCGTTTGGATCGAATTTCGGGAAGGAGCACCAGGCAGGCCGCGCCGATGAGACCCGCGGAGATCCAGCCCAGGGTGGGGAGAGAGACGACGGCAGCGAGTTGGAAGGCCGCGATCGGCGCCAGCACACCACGGACACCGGTGAAGAAGGTGTGAACGGACATGTAATCGGCGACGCGTTCGGCGGGGGCGAACTTGGTCACCCAGAGGCTCCAGGCGACATCGCCGCCGGCATTGGAGATGCCGTAGACGATGGCGCCAGCAACGAGCCCGAAGGTGGTGCCGGTCGTGAAGAAGGAGAGAATTCCGATCATGAACCCGATGTTGAGAGTGAGTCGGAGCGCGAAAAAATTCATGCGGTCGAAGAGCCAACCCCAGACGGGGCTCATCACGAGGCGGGCGAGATTGGGAACGACGCTTGTGTAGAGGGCGATTTGATCGGCCGAAAGGCGGAGCCCATAGCGGTCATGGGCGAGGTATTCAACGCGGAGGGGCAGCATCATGAGGTTGGCGAAACCCATGAGCATCCAGGCGATGAGGGTGCGGCGGAAGACGTCATCCTCCCGGACGAACCGGAGGGCGCGCAGGGGGTGGGCGCCGCCTGAATCGGAGATGGGGCTCGTTGGGCAGCGTCGGAGCAGGGAGGCCGCGACTGCGGAACACGCGGCGAACACGAGGAGGAGCCATCGGAAGTGCTCGAGATTGCCGGAAAGGATGAAACCGGCGGCCGTGGCGAACACGGCGGCGGTGGCGATGCGGATCATGAGCGTCCGAGAGAACAGTCGGCCCCGTTGTTCGGCCGGATAATTCTCTTGGTACATCTGCGTGAGCAGCGGAATGACGGCAGAGGCCATCGTCATTCCAACCACCGAGCCGATCACAAAGATGGGGAGCCATGGGACGATCGCGGGAAGCACGAAGGCGGCTGCGCCTAGCGTCATGAGTCGGCAGGCGGCGACGGACGGTGACAATCCGCGGCGGGTGACGAAGGTCACCACGAGCGGGGTGATTAGAAGGCCGACGCTGCTTCCGGCGGCGACGAGTGCCTTGGCCATGGAGCCGGCGTGGAACCATCGGACGGCGACGAGCAGGAGGAAGGTCGTGCCGGCGGTTTCCAGGATGCCGCTGGTAATGGCACGCCATCGTTCGATTCGAAACGTCGCTTCTGTGCGGGCCGCGTCGGTCACCGGGGAGACGCTAAGGCGCGACCGGGCGCGGTGCAATGGCCCCACCGCGAGGCATTTATGATCCTGTCTTCTTCATGGCTTGACCCGAACCGATGCAGCCGGTAGCGACTGCGGGTATGGATTCCCAGAAACCTGCCTTGAGCCGCGCTTTCACCCTGATCGAGCTTCTGGTGGTAATCGCGATCATCGCGATTCTGGCGAGCATGCTGCTTCCGGCGCTTGCCCGCGCCAAGACCAAGGCCAACCAGGTCAAGTGTGCCAGCAACGAGAGACAGATCGGCCTGGCCTTCGCGATGTATGCCGACGACAACAACGAGAATTACCCGGTCCACCCGGACTGGTCGTCGACGGGAGGCAAGGACGGGACCTACGACACATTCGTGGCGGCGACGAATCGGCCGCTCAACAAGTACACCCAGGCCATCGAGATTTTCCGTTGCCCGGCGGATAAGGGGGACATCTTCCGCGTCACCCGGGTCCAGACGAACTGCTATCTCCAATACGGCAACAGCTACCTCGTGAACTGGGTCGGCGACGCCTTTCGTGTCAGGCGCGTCACCGGAGACAGCCGGGCCCCGCGGGGATCCCCGGAAGCTACCCCCATCAAGACCTCCGATATTGCGGTCAGTCCTTCGAATAAGATCATTCAGGGGGACTGGCCGTGGCACGCGAACCGCGGCAACACAGATCGCCGCAGCATCTGGCACAACTACAAAGGCAAGAGCCGCTTCAACATGCTCTTTGGTGACGGCCACGTGGAATTCTACCTGTTCCCGGAACCCCGGGTCATGGAGGCGTGGATCTGGTCTCCGGCGCCTGACCCCTCGTTCAAGTGGTGGTAAGGCCGTGAATCGCAACTTCACGAGGTCGACACGCTTCCGCCGTCACGGTCGGGAGGGATTCCTGATTCGAAGAACGCCCTTGCCCCCAATCAAAGTCCTTTCCACGGACGAT
>JBBQIU010000110.1:0-7798 GCA_038325245.1 Verrucomicrobiota bacterium | reverse complement strand
TGGATCCACTCCGGACGTTCCCGCCAGGAGTCGGACCAGTAGGCGCGTTCACGGGCGGAGCCGTCGGTGTAGACGCGGGAGCGGGCCGCGAGCGAATCCGGGATTTCGGATGAGTCGTCGCGAAGGCCCAGGTGGGCGCAGAACCGTGCGCTGCCGCGAACGAGGGGCTGGAGGTAGTGGAGCAGGGCCACGAGGGGGCGCGACCACCAGCGTCGGCGGTTGGCTGGCAGGATGACCCCGGAGGCGGCGAGCAGACAGAGAACGGGCGCGACGCTCCACGCCAGGACGGCGAATGGCCACAGGGCGGGGAAGGCAAAGGAGAGAATCACCAGAGGGAGGGCGACGACGGCGTGGTACTCGACGCTGGTAAAGAATGGGAGGACGCCATCGGCCGCGGGCGAATAGAGCGTCTGGAACAGGCCGGTGGCGTAGACGCCGTGGTGGATCACGGGATTTTTCCAGGGGAGGCTGGTGGTGTTCGCGGAGCAGATTCGGCCGCGCCATCGCGCATTTCCCAGGGCGTTGAAGTGCTCCGGATGCTTCGCGATGAGGAGCGCCTCGGCCTCGCCGTAGCCGGCCTGCTGGGAGAGGTAGTCGTGGACGCTGGTGCGACGGTGATGCCAGACGAAGCCGGCCGGGGCGAAGCCGATGCGCCAGCCGTGGCGCTGAATCCGCCAGCAAAGGTCGACGTCGTCGCCGGCGCGGTGGAACACGGGATCGAATCCGTCGATGCCGTCCAGGGCCCATTTCCAGAAGGCCATGTTGCAGCCGGGAATGTGCTCGGCAATGCGATCGTCGAGCATGACGTGGGTGGGTCCGCCGGGTGAGGCCATGATGGCGGCGGCGATGGCCGAGTCGTCCGGCGGCAGGAGGTTGGGCCCGCCTACGCCCGCGAGACCGTCGCGGGTCATCACCGCGACGAGATGACGGAGCCATTCAGGATCGACCCGGCAATCGGCATCGGTGAATGCGATGATCTCGCCCGTGGCGGCCCGGATCCCGAGGTTGCGGGCGGTGGAGAGGCCGAGGTTGATGCGATGGCGAAGCGTCCGCACCTCCGAGTGGGCGACCGTGATGTCCGGGGTGCCGTCGGTGGAGCCGTCGTCGATCACGAGGATTTCAAAGTCCGGATAGTCGAGGCGAAGGAGGGACTGAAGGCACGGTCGCAGGGTGTCGGCGCCATTGTAACAGGCGACAACGACCGTGACGCGGGGTGTGGGGGAGTCCGGGGCGAAGCGAGGTGCCGCATAGTAAATCTGGGCGGCGGCGAAGGCGGGCTTGGGAACGCGCTGGACATCGGTGAGGCCCATTTCCCAGTCGTCGACCCGGACTCCGCCTCGGACCCAATCGTCCGTGAACGAGAACACGACGGCGCCGGCAAGGCCGGCTTCAGAAGCGGCGGCGAGGTTGTCGGAGACGATCTTGGCCTGGTTCTCAGGGCCCTCCCGACGCGCGTCGGCGCCGAATTCCCCGAGCAGGAGAGGGCGGTCGCCTGCGATGAGTTGGAGTCGGGCGAGGTAGTTGTCGAGGGTGGGGCGCCGGTGAAGGAAGACGTTGAACGTGACGAAGTCGAGGTGGCGCGGTTGAAGGAACTCGGTGGGGGGGAAATTGGCATAGGTGCAGAGGCAGCCGGGATCGGCGTCGTGGGCGGCGGCGGCGAGTTCATCGAGAAAGGCGGCGACGCGGGTAGGGCCACTCCAGCGGACGATGTCGGGAGGGATTTCATTGGCGAGGGCGACAGCGAAGACGGCGGGGTGTTGGGCGAGGCCGCAGACGGTGGTGGCGACGGCGGTGCGGGCTTCGCGGCGCTGGGTGCGGGAGTCGAGGAAGCAGGACTGGGAGGCCCAGGGGATGGAGACAAACAAGCGCAGGCCCTCGGCGGCGGCGGCGTCGAGGAGCCAGCGGGGAGGGGGATCGTAGACGCGGATCGTATTGGCGCCGAGTTCCCGGATGAGGGCGAAGTCGCGTTGGGCGACCGAAGGTTCGGGAAAGGGTTCACCGGACTTGTTCGGGCCGAAAGTTCCGTAGGTGACGCCGCGGACGATGAAACGATTCGCTCCGACCCGGAAGAACTTGCCATCGATCTGGACTCGCTCGGTGGCGGGGGGGGCGACGGGCATGGCTCCTTGGACGGAAAGGGGGGGGACGATCA
The DNA here is from genome assembly GCA_038325245.1 of Verrucomicrobiota bacterium. Lineage (GTDB taxonomy): Bacteria > Verrucomicrobiota > Verrucomicrobiia > Limisphaerales > CAIMTB01 > CAIMTB01. The sequence goes on along the minus strand of JBBQIU010000110.1, from coordinate 5,646 downwards.
TCACCGCTTTTGGGGCGGGGCGGGGGATCAGCCGCATGGGTGGGCCGCCGGAATGAGGGCGGCGGCGGTTTGGCGGGCCCAGGTGTCGGCGGCGAGGATTTCCTCGAAGGTGGGATGGGGGATGTGGGGGTGCCGATGCATGGTTTCGGCGACCGTAGCGGTGATGCCTGTGAATGAGAGGCGTCGGTTGCAAAAGGCATCGACGGCGATCTCGTTGGCGGCATTGAGGACGGCGGGGAGGGTTCCTCCGCGTTCACCGGCCTGACGGGCGAGTGTGAGGGCGGGAAATCGGACGGGATCGGGATCTTCGAAGCTCAGCGTGCCGAGGCGGGCGAAGTTGGTTTGCACGCGGTCATTCCGGGCGCGGTCGGGATAGGTGAGTGCGTACTGGATGGGGAGGCACATGTCCGGAGAGGAGAGTTGGGCGAGAATCGAGCCGTCCACGAATTCCACCATGGAATGGACAACGCTTTGGGGGTGGACGACGACCTGGACACGTTCCATTCCGATGCCAAAGAGCCAGCGGGCCTCGATCATTTCGAGGCCCTTGTTGAACAACGTGGCGGAATCGATGGTGATTTTCCGGCCCATGACCCAGGACGGGTGTTTGAGGGCCTTCTCGAGCGTGATGTGGGGAAATTCCTCGGCGGGGGTGCGGCGGAAGGGGCCGCCGGAAGCGGTCAGCCAAAGGTTGCGGACGGATTCCGGCGGTTTGCCGTCGAGGCACTGGAAGATGGCAGAGTGCTCGCTGTCGACGGCGAGGACGCGCACGCCGTTGCGGGCGGCCTCGCCCATGACCATTTCGCCGGCCATGACGAGGATCTCCTTGGAGGCGACGGCGATGGGTTTGCGGGCGCGAAGGGCGGCGAGGGCGGGGTGGAGGCCACCGGTGCCGACGATGGCGATGAGAACGATGTCGGCGTCGGCGAGTGTGGCGAGTTCGAGCAGGCCCTCGGGCCCCTGGAGGACGCGGATGGATGAGGGGAGGGCGGTGCGGACGGCGTCGACCTTGGAGGCATCGTGAATGCAGACAGCCTGGGGGCGGTGGCGGAGAGCTTGTTCGACGAGCAGGTCGGCGTTGCCGCCCGCGGCGAGGCCGACGAGGCGGACGTGATCCGGGAGATCCTCGGCCACCTTGACGGTGCTGGTGCCGATGGATCCCGTGCTGCCGAGCAGGACCACGCGTTTCATGAGGCGCGGAGTCTGGGGGAATGGGAACGCGAACACCAGCGTCGGGGGAGAGACATGGAGAGCAACGTTTTCCAAAGTCGGGACACGTATTGGGGCCATGAACCGCGCAATGGAGGGCGCCGCCAAACCCAGCCGAGCGCAACGCCCTCGGAACCGCGACCATCCCCGGGCGTTCGCCCTGAAAGGGCAACCCAAGGAAAGGCACAAATCACCTGTCCCTCTTTGAGGAGATCCAAGGCATGACGCGCGCGAAGGACGAGAAGTACGCGAAGGACGAGAAGGGGGGGTGTCGGAAGGAGCGTACAAATCACCTGTCCCTCTGTTCGTTCCCTGGCCGGCCGCCGCCAAGTGGGGCGGCATGAAAGTGACCAGGTCGATGCCCTGATCGTTCTCCACACCGTGCGCGGGGGGCATTTCCCAATCCCAAGGGATTGCGTCCCAAAGCCCAGGGTTGCGAGGAACGAGCTACCCTGGGAGGGATCGCCGAATCACCCACAACCCCAACGGGGTTGCGTCGAGGTGGCACAACCCCGTTGGGGTTGATGCATTGAACGTCGTTGACCCAGGGTAGGCCCGCTTCGCGGTCCAACCCTGGGCTTCGGGACGGAATCCCGTTGGGATTCCAGACCGGAAAAATGGCCAATCTACAGCCTCTCCCGGAGGGAGAGGGAAAGGCGTGCGCCGCGAGAGGAGCGCTTGGGTCGCCGCGTGCGAGCAACGCGAACCCATTCCCGGAGAACCTGTGGCCATGCCCTCGAAACCCGCTGAGCAATTATGGAGGAGCGCTGCCGGGAGGGCGTGCGAGTTGGATTCCGACAAGGGCCATGACGGCGCAGGTCAGGTTTGCCCATTGAATCAGTGGCCATCCCCAGCACGGCTTCTCTGCGATTTCGTCGATCGCGTGCAGGGACAAGGAATCGAGGCACACCAGGCCGAGCGCGCATGTCACGGCGGCGGCGGCGATTCGGAGCGGGATCGGCATTCGACATCGGAAGAGGGTGAGGGAGGCTCCGACGAGCGCGGCAATGGCCAGGGCCGAAATCAGTTGCTGACCTGGCACGCGGCTTTCGTAGGCGGACAGGCGGTGGGCCAAACGGCGGGCGACGTCGCCCAGGGCGCGGCTGAGATCGAAGCCGTCCGCGACGGCAGCGATCAGGAACGCGACGCAGAGCCATGTTTCGGCAAGCGGTCTGCGCCCCGGTTCAAGGACGACAGGCACGCCACGGGTTCGCGCGAGCCTGAGGGCAAGAATCCCAAATGCCGCGAGCCATAGCGTCGTCGTGAGGGTGCGGATCCGCCACGAACGGACACGGGGAACGACGGAAACTCCGCCCAGGTCGAACACGCGTTGGGCCGTGATTCGGGCCGCGGCGGTGCTTGCTGAGGAACCGGCGGGCAGCAGGTCGAAGTCCTCCGTGTTCGCCGATCGGAGGCGATCTTTCCAATGGCCCGTCGGAGACAGGTAGATCACGGCACGGACGAACCGGGAGGTGGCCCTGGGATTCAACGGGATTTCGACACGATACGATCCCTGACCCGGTTGGAGTTCGGTGGAGAACACGCCGACCACCGTGGAGCGTCTCGATGGGGAGGAGCCTCCGCGACCATGGAGGTCGATGCCGAGGCGTCCGGCTGGGATCGGGGAGGCGAGTTCGAGGTGGACGGGGAAGGGTTGGCCAGCCACCGCGGTCGAAGGCGAGGAGAAGGTGACCCATTTTGCCCAGGGTCGATTCGCCTCGAGAACAATCCATGCGCCAACACCGAGGAGGATCACGAAGAGGACGAAACCGAAGTTCCGGGGGCGGAACGCGCTGGAAGGGACCTCATTCATCGGGAGGCGCATCCCAGTTGAGGGCGGCCTTGCGCGCCAGGCGGCGCAGCCAGAATGCGGGACGGTCCAGGGCTTCGCCGGTCGAGGTGATGTCGGTGAGACCCATCGACCAGCGAACGGTTCGGGATGCCTTGGCGGCGTCGGGCGCGACCTGGCCGGCGAGGACGATGACGGGACGGCTCTGTTTGGCGCAGCGTTCGATCCATTGTCCAACGCCCTTGCCCATGACGCTCTGACGATCGAAGGAGCCTTCTCCGGTGATCACGAGGTCCGTGGTGCGGAGTCGGTGGTCGAGCCGGGCGTATTCAGCGAAGACGTCAAAGCCAAGGCGGCGTTTGGCACCGAGGAAGGCGAGCATGCCGAAGCCGAGACCGCCCGCGGCTCCGGAACCGGGCGTGGCGGCGTTGATGCCAAGTTGACGTTGAACGACGAGCGCGAGGCGGCGGAGGCATTTTTCCGCCTGGGGCAGGTCACGGGTTAGAAGTCCCTTTTGAGGTCCGTAAATGCGCGTGGCGCCGCGGGAACCGAGAAGGGGATTCTCCACGTCGGTGGCCACGATGAATTGGCACTTGCGGAGGCGTGCCTCGGGAGGTTCGAGGCGCGCCAGGCGGGCTAGATCAGTCCACCGCACGATGGGGGTGCCTTTGGGGTCGAGGAAACACCAGCCGAGGGCTTGGGCGAGGCCGAAGCCTCCGTCGTTGGTGGCGCTGCCGCCCACTCCGACGATACAACGCCGGGCGGCTTTCTTGAGAGCGGCTCGGATGAGGGGTGCGACGCCGGAAGTATCGAGGTCGAACGGGTGGTGGAGACCCTTTGGAAGGAGAGCCAGACCATTGGCCTGGGCGGCCTCGATGATGGCGAGTTTTTGATCTGCAACCCACCACCACTGGGCGCGACGCGGTTGACCCGCCGCATCGGTGGTCGTGCTGTGGATCGTTGTGGCTCCCAGGATTTCCTTGAGAACGATGCCGAATCCGTCTCCGCCATCGCTGATGGGGAGAAGCGTAAGGGTGTCTGATGGGCGGGCGGACCTCCAGCCTGCGGCGATGGCCTGGGCGACCCGGGCTGCGGAGAGGGTGCCCTTGAACTTGTCGGGGGCGATCAAGACGCGCATCAGGGCTAAGTCTGGCGGAGAGCGGGAAAGGACAGAAGAGGGAAGGTGGGGGCCTCCACCTTCTCGGGCACGCCAAGGCGAATGGTCGTCCGCCCTGCGGTATTGCTGATGATTCCCCCAGTCGTGAAGAGCCGGAATCGCAGGGTCGCAGCCGTCACCACATCCAGCCAGCCGAGCTTGCGTTGAAAGAGGACGCACAGGTTGTAGCTCACGATCGCCAGCGAGAGCGCCGCCTCGGTACTCCAGAATTTCTCCAGGCACAGGTGCGGCAAAGCAAAGTCGGCATCCAACTCCTTGATGACCTCTTTACATCCCGCTCGAGCGTTGTACTCGCGCCACACCGCGATGGGCCGGACGCTAGCCGGCAGATTGGTGACCAGCGCCTGAAACAGGTAGCTCGGGCAGTCGATGAGCTTCTTGCCTCCGGGCCGCTCTTTCTCCGCCACGCGGTGGCGCAACAGGATCACCCTCCGGGCTTGGGTCCAGTTGATCTCCTGGTGCCAGACTTCCCCCACATCGGTCCCGCGTACCTCACTCGGCTCCCAGATCAAGTCCTGGCGAAGCAGGCGCTGCAACGGTTGGAGCAGGCGGGCCACCACGACGTCGCAAGCCCTTCGCTTCGAGCAAGTCGAGCCATTCGGGCACGCAGCACCCCGAATCCGCCCGCACCACCCGCAGCCGGATGAACGAGGGCAGATAACTCAACAGGTCCAACGTGAAGGCGACGACGTTGTTGGCACAACTGCTGTTCCCCGGCCGCAACCAGAAACCGGCCACCACTTCGACTACCTCATCCGAGAGAAAGATGCTCGTAGCTCGGAGTTGGCGGATCGCCTCAAGAAGGTTGACGAGATCTTTGCCGGCCGCGTCATCCAAAACACCGAGCGAGCCTTTCACGGCAATGCCTACGCCGACAGCGGTCCGCCGGCCAAGGCTCTAAATGCGCGGTGGTCGTCGGAGGGTTCGCCGTGTCCGCCGTGGGGATCCACACCGGCAAAGGCGGCTCGGAGTTCCTGTTGTGCCTCAGGCGGCCTCGGGTGATTGGTCCGTCTATCCTTGCGGGTTCCCCGCACCGTCGCGGCCATAGAGTCATACCCCGAGGAGTGCTTCCACCTCCGCCAGCAATTGGGGGAGGTGATGCTCGTCGGTCCGCCAACACGCCGTCCGAAGAGTCGTTCCAAGGCATGAGCCAAGCCGAAGTAGTTCTCCGTGTACTCGGCAGGCGACGAGTCGTCCATGGACACAAGGAAATCCAGGTCGCTGTCAGGCCGCAGGGCCCCACGGGCGGCGGAACCGAACAAATACAGGCGCCTAACCTTGAACCGCTGACAGAGCTCCGCCAACTCTGGCTCCCGTTCTTGGATGGGTGGGACCATGGCACCGGGAGACTGCCTCCGGCGGTGGCATCCGGCAAGTCAACGAGCGCGGGAGGGCTGCAATGGGGCAACACAGTGGCAGTCGACAATGCGGGAAGGGGAGATCCGAGCTCGGGCTGTCCTTGCCGGTTCCC
>JBBQIU010000109.1:0-7828 GCA_038325245.1 Verrucomicrobiota bacterium | reverse complement strand
TTCACCAAGATGATTTCATCCATTATTTTTCGGGGGGGAGTTCCGGGCTTGGTGACCTGGTTCGCCTGCATCGGAGTCAGCCTGGGTTCGGAACCCGTGGCTTCCGGCAAGGCATGGCCGATGTACCGCGGCACACCGTCGCTTAACGCGGTCAGCGCCGCCACGCTGTCGACGAACCTGTCCCTGAAGTGGTCGGTCAAAACCCCGGGCCCGATCAAGGGCGCCGCGGCGATCGTCGATGACGTCGTCTACGTGGGTTCCGAGGACGGCAAAGTGCGGGCGCTCAAGCTGGCGGATGGCTCGAGCGTGTGGGAGTTCACGGCGGACGGGCCCGTGGTCTCGTCACCCCTCGTTCTGGAGGGTCGCGTGTACGTCGGGACGGCGGGAACCAATCTGGTCGCGCTGGATGCGCGGACGGGTGCGTTGGTCTGGACCTATGGAACGGAGGGCGAGGTGAAGAGCAGCCCGACACCTTTTCCCTCACCGAGGGGAAACGACACATGGATCGTCATCGGGGGCTACGACAACCGGCTCCACTGCGTCTCGGCGTCGACGGGGAAGTCAAACTGGGTTTTTGAGACGAGCAACTTTATCAATGGCGCGCCAGCGGTGTCGGACGGTGTGACGGCCTTTGGCGGATGCGACGCGATCGTGCACGTCGTCAACCTTGCCGATGGGACGAAGGCGAAGGAGATCGAGGCGGGCGCGTACATCATCGGTTCCGCGGCGGTGGTGGGCGGCGTCGCCTATGTCGGACATTACGAGAACGAGTTTCTGGCGGTGGATTTGAAGAAGGGCGAGGTGTCCTGGCAGTACCGCGACCGGAACTTCCCTTACGGCGGATCTCCGGCGGTGACGTCCGATCGGGTGATCTTCGGGGGCCGGGACAAGCGGGTCCATGCGGTGGACCGCGCGACGGGCAAGCAGGCGTGGGTGTTCGCGACGCGCGGGAGGGTCGAGAGTTCACCCGTCGTGGCGGACGGGAAGGTCGTGGTCGGTTCCGACGACGGCCGGGTCTACGTCGTGTCGCTGGCGGAGGGCTCGGAACTTTGGAGCTACGAGATCGGCCAGTCGGTCCAGTCGTCGGCGGCGATCGTGGACGGGCACGTCGTGATCGGCGCGGATGACGGGGTGATCTACTGTTTTTCGGGCAGGCCCTGAGGAGATATTCAAACGGCGGGTAAGGTTTTCAACTCAAGCACCATGATAACAAACGAAGTTCCCACCCAGGCGACGCCGGCAGGTCCGCCGTTGCAGAAGGAAACCACGGTTGGGAACTACTTCGTCTCGAATTACCCGCCCTTCTCGTATTGGAAGCCGGACCAGATTGGGGACTTCGAGGCGGCCCTGGAACGTCCACCCGCGAAGGGAACACCGTTGGGGGTGTACGTGCACATTCCGTTTTGCCGGAAGCGCTGCCATTTCTGCTATTTCAAGGTCTACACGGACAAGGATTCCGCGGAGATCAAGGGGTACCTGGACGCGGTGTTGAGCGAGATGGCGCTGTACGCGGCGAAGCCGTTCATCGGGGGGCGGAAGCCTTCGTTCGTCTATTTTGGCGGCGGCACGCCGAGCTATCTGTCGGAGACACAGTTGCGGCATTTGCTGGGCGGGATGAAGAGCCTGTTGCCTTGGGACGGCGTGGAGGAGGTCGCCTTCGAGTGCGAACCTGGGACCCTGACGGACCACAAGCTGGCGGTGATCCGGGAACTGGGCGTGACGCGGCTCAGTCTCGGAATCGAGCATTTCGACGACCACATCCTGGAGGTCAACGGGAGGGCGCACCGATCGAAGGAGATCGCCCGGGCATATGCCTTCGCGAGGGAGATCGGGTTCCCGCAAATCAACATCGATCTCATCGCGGGCATGGTGGAGGAGACGGACGAAAAGTGGCGCATGGCGGTGGCGAGGACGCTCGAGCTGGAGCCGGATTCCGTGACGATCTACCAGATGGAGGTGCCCTTCAACACGGGCATCTTCCAGCAGATGAAGAAGGAGGGGAAACTCGTCGCGCCGGTGGCGGATTGGGACACGAAGCGGCGCTGGGTGGACTATGCGTTTGGGGAGTTGGAACGGGCGGGATACACCGTCGCCAGCGCGTACACGGCCGTGAAAGACAAGGCGAAGACGCGTTTCGTTTACCGCGATTACCTCTGGGCCGGAGCGGATCTGCTCTCCACCGGGGTGGCCAGCTTCGGGCACATTGGCGGCACGCACTATCAGAACCACCACGATTTCGCCCCATACGTCGAAGCGGTGAACGCGGGCAAGTTTCCCGTTTATCGGGCCCTGACGCCGAAGGCGGACGAGCGCTACATCCGGGAGTTCATCCTGCAACTCAAACTTGGTAGCGTCCGTGCCGACTATTTCACTGAGAAGTTCGGTTCGGATCCGCGCGAGACGTTCGCCGCGCCGCTGACGACGCTCAAGGAGTGGGGATTTCTATCCGAGTCGCAGGGGACTCTTCGGATCAACCGCGAGGGATTGCTCCAGGTGGACAAGCTCCTGCACGAATTCTTCAAGCCCGAGCATCGGGGAACCCGCTATGCCTAGGACATTGGAGAGGATGCGATGACAGGACCGATACTCGAACGGGCTACGGAGGGGCGCGGCGTCGCCGATCTGGCGCACGCCGTCTTTCCGCTGAACGAATTTTATTCGCGGGCGGGGCTGGCCCTCCCGAAGTTCCAGCTCGTGGCCGCCCAGGACATGCCGGAACCGTATCGGAAGCTCCTGGTTCACTTCGACGACATGACGCCAACTTTGGAGGCGCACCATTTGGGCGACATCCATATCGAGGTGCTCGGGCGGGAACGCCGCGGGGACGCCTATTTCAGGGAGGTCATACTCCGACTGGACCGGGATGATCGTCCGGTGGAATTCGGCGCGAACAAGATCTCGCTGGAGCGGTTGTCGCCGGTGGTGAGGCGGTTGGTGCTGCAGGAGCAATTGCCCTTCGGTCATATCCTCAAGGCCCACGATGTGCCCCATGTTGGGCATCCGACCGCGTTCTTTCGGGTCGAAGGCGATCTGCTGATGAACCGTGCGTTCGGGCTGACGGGCCAGCACGTGCTGCATGGGCGACGGAACACCTTGCGCGACCTCGAAGGGGGCTGCTTGTGCGAGGTTGTGGAAATCCTGCCGCCTTAGGCGGGGATCAGAGAGTTGCGGGTCGACAGGCTTCCGCTACAGCTGGTGGCAACATTTGATACGAACACGTATGAATTCGAACGGAACAGGACCATGGGATGCCGTCATCATCGGGGCCGGTCCGGCGGGCTGCTCCACGGCTTCCATCCTTGCGGAGCACGGGCACCGCGTTCTCGTGCTCGAGCGCGAGCGCTTTCCCAGGTACCACATTGGCGAGTCGTTGATCCCCTTCACGAATGTTCCACTTCAGCGTTTGGGCCTGATTGAACGCCTCGAGAAATCCGCGTTCGTGAAAAAATTCAGCGTGCAGTTCGTCCAGCCCAATGGCCGGGCGAGCCAGCCGTTCTATTTCTTCACCCGGTATGGAACCGACGTCGCCCAGACGTGGCAGGTGCTGCGCTCCGAGTTTGACCAGATCCTTATGGACCATGCCCGGAGCAAGGGCGCGGAGGTTCGCGAGGAGATCGAGGTTCGATCCCTGATCCGCGATGGCGAACGCGTCGCCGGCGTCCGCGTTCGGAACAAGGCGGGCGAGGAGGAGGACATCCACGCGCGGATCACGATCGACTGCACCGGCAAGGAATCCTTCACGGCGGTTCGCAACGGCTGGCGCATCAAGGATCCCATGCTGAACAAGGTCGCTGTTTGGACGTACTACCAGGGTGCCAAACGAGACGACGGGATCGACGCCGGCGCCACCACGGTGGCGTTCGTTCCGGAGAAGGGCTGGTTCTGGTACATCCCGCAGCACGACAACCGAATCAGCGTCGGGGTCGTTGCCGAGGGCAAGTACCTCTCGCGGGGCGGCGTCAAGGATCCCAAGACGATCTTCGAACGCGAGATCCTCGAGAACAAATGGATCGAGGAACACCTCGCCCCCGGAACACCGGTCGGGCCGTATTACATCACCAGCGAGTACTCCTTCCACGCGAAGCATTGCGGCTCGGAGGGATTGCTGCTGGTGGGTGACGCCTTCTGCTTCCTGGACCCCGTCTTCTCTTCCGGGCTGATGCTCGCCCTGAAGAGCGGCGTGGCGGCCGGAGACGCGGTGCACGAAGCCCTCGTGGCCGGCGACCTGTCCCCGGAACGGTTTACGGACTACGCTGCGCTGATCCGCCAGGGCGTTGAGAACATGCGGAAGCTCGTCTACGCGTTCTATGCCCCCGATTTCTCCTTCAAACAGGTCGTCGACCGGCAGCCGGATTTGGCCGCGGACATCACCGACTGTCTCAGCGGCGACGTGAACAAGGACTTCTCGCGGTTGTGGGCCGCAATCAGTGAATTTGTGGAGATCCCGGACGACCTGCCACTGGGCGCCCCCCTGATCTCCCGGTCGGCCCCCGTCCTGGCGGTCTAGGACGCGTCCTTCAATACGGATAACCGATTGCGTAGGAAGGGGATGATGGATTCCAAGGAGTACGCCTCGCCCGTTTTTCGCCCTTCGGGGGGATGGGTGGACCTGGGAAGACGATCCCGTCCTTCCAATCTCTGCGTTCCCTGCGTTCTTTGTGGCAAAGAGAAGCTCCATGGTGTTGAGCCGAAAAGACGGAGGAAGAATCGGATCCCGAAAGATCCATCCGACGACCCAGAAGAACACGAAGAGCATTCCCAAGCGCCTCATCTCCGCCCGCGGAGGTCGCGAATGCCGCCACGTCCTGGTTTTCGCCAAGCACCTTCAGGTTCTGGACCTCTGATTCTCGAAGGGCGCGTCCTGCCTGGCGGCCTGAGCGCTAAGATCCCGGGTTGTGCGCCCGGCTTCCACCGCCTAGCGTTCAGCAGAACCCCTGCTGAATCGCATTATGAAGAGATTCCCCTTTCTGGCGGCCCTGTGCGCATGGATCACCCTCGAATCCGCCCAGGCCGCGGAGGTGCCCCGCGTCTCAGGCGTCGAAGCGCAACCCCTGTCCGCGCAGGTCCGTCGCATTCTCGAGGCGACCGAATCGCTCGGCGCGGCCTTGTCACCCACCGACCACGAGGCGCTCAACGACGCCATCCGGGGCACACCCGAGAACGTCGCGGAACGGGTCCAGGCAATCCTCGATCCAAAATGCCTGTATGTCGTCCACGTGAACCCGGAGATGCGGGTCAAGGTGACGGCGGGTCCGGCGAAAGCGGAACTCGACGAAGGGGGTTGGAGGGTGTTCCTGGTCAAGGTGCTCAACGAGGCCGGGACGACGGCACTTCTGAGCGCGGTCAGCCCCAACGCACGGCGCCTGCACGAATCGCCGCCCGAGGAAATCGCGGACCGCTGGCTGGACCTCGAGATGTACGACAAGCCGCCGATGACCCCGACGCTGAGCGGGCTGGAATTGGAGTACCGCCTGGTCCAGCTCTACAGCCGCGATGCTGGGCGGCGCGATGCAAGGATGTCCTTCAATGTGGGGCAGGGGACGCAGGACCTCGGATTTCGGAACGACGTGGACCGCCTCTTCGAATGCCGACCCGCGACTGCCGTGACCCTGGAGGTGCTGGATGAACTTGGGGAGCCGACCATTGGAGCGTTCGTGGTCCGAGATGCCCAGGGCCGTGTGTACCCGTCCCAGGCGAAGCGATTGGCGCCGGATTTCTCGTTTCATCCGCAGGTGTATCGCGCCCACGGGGAGTCGCTCCGACTGCCTCCCGGAAACTATTCTTTCGGGTTCTCCCGTGGACCCGAGTCCATTGCGAAGTCCGAGTGGGTGTCTGTCGACCGGGCTCCGAAGACGCTTCGGTTCCAGATGGAACGATGGATCGATCCGGCGAAGTGGGGATGGTGGTCGGGCGATCATCACATTCACGCCGCAGGATGCGCGCACTACAACCGCCCCACGGAGGGTGTTCATGCCCACGACATGTTCCGTCATTGCGTGGGCGAGGACCTGAAAGTCGGGGCCAATCTGACCTGGGGTCCCTGCTTCGATTACCAGAAACAGTTCTTCACCGGAAAAGTCGACGCGGTCTCCAAGTACCCTTACCTGCTGCGCTATGACGTCGAGGTCAGCGGCTTCGGTTCCCACCAGTCCGGACACCTCTGCCTCCTGCGCCTCAAGGACCAGATTCCGCCCGGCGGCGAATCGAAGAACCATTGGCCCACCCTCGGCTTGAATACGCTCCGCTGGGCGAAGAAGCAGGGAGCCGTTGTCGGCCCCGCCCACAGCGGCTGGGGATTGCAGGTGGAAACGTCCGAACTCCCCAACCTTATCGTCCCGCCCTTCGACGGAATCGGCGCCAACGAGTACATCGTGGACGTGACCCACACCGTCGCGGGACCGGACGGAAAGGAAGTTCCCGCCGTGGACTTCATCAGCACCGTCGACACGCCGTACGTCTGGGAACTGAACATCTGGTACCACACGCTCAATTGCGGGTTCCGTACGCGGATCAGCGGTGAGACGGATTTCCCGTGCATCTACGGCGAACGCGTCGGTCTCGGTCGGAGCTACGTGCATCTCGACGGACCGCTCGACTACGACGCCTGGTGCGAGGGCATTCGCCAGGGCCGGAATTACGTCGGCGACGGGCGAAGTCATCTCATGGATTTCCGCGTCAATGGCGCCGATGTCGGCCGTGGCGCCAGCGAGGTGGCCGTCGCCGCCGCGGGGAAGGTGTCAGTCACGGCCCGCGTGGCCGCGCGGTTGCCCGAACAACCGGACCCGGTGATCCGCAGGCGGAAGTACTCCGAACAGCCCTATTGGCACATCGAACGCGCCCGCGTCGGCGAGACTCGTGAAGTCCCCGTGGAGGTGCTCGTCAATGGACGCGTCGCCGGGAAGATGAACCTGCTGGCCGACGGCACCCTACATGACGTCAAGTTCGAGGTGCCCATCGAGCATAGCAGTTGGGTCGCCCTCAGGATTCTCCCGAGTTCCCACACCAACCCCATCTGGGTCACCGTCGGCGGCCAGCCCGTGCGCACCTCCCGAGCCAGTGCGGAGTGGTGCCTCAAGGGCGTGGAACGTTGCTGGCAGAACAAGGAACGCTTCATCGCGAAGGCCGAACTCGAGGACGCAAAAGCCGCCTACGCCCATGCCCGCCAAACCTACCAGACCCGGATCGCCGAGGCCGTCGCCGATTGACGTCCACGAGCACCGCCAAGGCTTCCGGTCGCATCCGAAGCCGGGAACCTGCTTCGAAATCTGGCCTTTCCACCAGGAGCTTGGATAGGTTCACCCGGTCATGGGCGCTCAATGGAAGCAGGCGGGCCGCGAGGCCAACGCGCAGAAGAAGGGTCAGCTTGTCAGCAAGCTGACCCGCGAAATCATGGTGTCGGCGAAACTGGGAGGGGCCGACCCCGACCTCAATCCCCGGCTGGCGGCGGCGGTGGAGAAGGCGCGGAAGGCCAGCGTGTACCGGGATACCATCGAACGCGCCATCAAGAAGGGCGCCGGGCTCCTCGACGAAAAGGTGGAATACGAGACCGTCGTGTACGAGGGCTTCGCCCCCCATAAAGTCCCCGTCATCGTCGAGTGCCTCACCGACAACCGGAACCGCACCGCGCCCGACATTCGCAACCTCTTCAAGACCGGGGCTCTCGGCACCCCCGGCAGCGTCGCGTTCTTCTTCGACCATCTGGGTGTCGTCGAGGCGACCCACACCGACACGAAGCGGGATCCCGAAAGCGACGCCATCGAGGCCGGGGCCCAGAATGTCGAGGTCATGGGGGCCGACGAACTGGGCGATGGCGAATGGGGCGCCCGCT
>JBBQIU010000108.1:0-7903 GCA_038325245.1 Verrucomicrobiota bacterium | reverse complement strand
TCCTTCAATACGGAAAACCGATTGCGGAGGAAGGGGATGATGGATTCCCAGGAGTAAGGCTCGCCCGTTATTTCGTCCTTCGGGGGATGGGTGGACCTGGGAAGGTGATCCCGTCCTTCCAAGTCTCTGCGTTCCCTGCGTTCTTTGTGGCAAATCCCTCCCCGTCCGGCGCTCAAGTCCGTCGCATTCACGTGGGCCTGGAGGCCTGCCCGTTTGGACTTGGGCCACAGGGAACGCAGAGAGCGCAGAGAAGGAACCTGGTTTTCGCCAAACACTTCAGGTTCCGGACCTCTGATTCTCGAAGGGCGCGTCCTGGGGTGCGGTCGGGGAGCGGGAGTTGCCTTTGGACACCGTATACCGGGATCGGCATACTCCCGCGTCGTCAGCAGACTGAGCGTCATGGTGGGAGCGCAGCGATCATCGGAAGGGGGAAAGCCATCGGGGGAGTGGGCTGGGACCTCGCCTGTTTCGCAGGCCCAGGCGGGGATGTGGTTTGAAACCCGTCTCGATCCGGACAGCCGCCATTACAACCTTCTTTGGGAAGCGTCGATCACCGGTCCGCTGGAGCCGGAACAATTCGGGGACGTGTTGAAGCGATTGACGGCGCGCCATCCGTCGATGCGGACCCGATTCCGGGAGGAAGCTGGCGAAGCGCTGTCAGTCGTGGCGGCAGAGTTGGAGGTTCCGTGGACGTTCGAAGATCTTCGAGGGCTTCCGCCCGACGACGTTGAGCGGCGCCTCCAGGACGGGGGCGAGCGGCTGGCTGGGGACAACTTCGACCTGACGCAAGGACCGCTTTTTGGCTTCCGGCTCTCGCGGGTGGGGGACCAGGAACATCGGCTTTGGATGGTGGCCCATCACATGGTGGCGGACGGTTTTTCGTGGCCGATCTTGTTGCGCGAAATCGTGGTCGGTCTGGCCGGCGGTGAGTGGGAGCCGCTGCAAGCCAATCCGGCGGACGTGGCGAACTGGCAACGGGAGTATCTGGGCTCCGAAGCTGGGCGGGAGGCGGAGCGGTATTGGCGTTCGGCCTTTCCCGAGGCCCCTGCGATGCCGGAGATCCCGGGACAATCCACGCGACCGGCCGCGCTGGATCGCATCGGGGTCGTGCGGATCACGGTCGTGCCGCCGGACGTGATGGAACGTGTCCGTGGCTGCGCGCGGGCACACGGGACGAGCGTGTTCCGGACGTTGCTCGCGGCGTTTGGCGCGGTGCTGCATCGGTGGACGGGGGATGCGGAAGTGGTGATCGGGACGACGTTGCTGGGGCGCACGATGCTGGGGGCGGAACGCGTCGTGGGCTTCTTGAACAACGTGGCCGCAGTGCGGCTTGTGGTGTCGCGCGGGGGGACGTTCGAGGACTGGATGCGGACGACGCACGAGGTGGTGGCGGCGGCGGCGGCGAACCAGGAATATCCGTTTGCAAAGCTGGCTTCGGGTTGGAGGGGCGGGCGGGCCTCGAATCGGTTGGGATTGACGGCTGTGAGCTTCACCAAGTTGCCGGCGCGGAAGATCGAGCATCACGGCGGATTCCGGGTGTGGGAACGGCGTGTGTACCTGGATCGGAGTCCGCACGAGCTGGCGTTCTATGTGCAGGAAACCGGAGTCGGAGCGGACCTGATTTGTGAGTTCAATCCCATCCTATACCCCGCGGCGGTCATCGAGCGTTTGGTGGGGCAATACCTACTGTTCCTGGAGGCCGCGACGGCATGCCCGGATGTGGCGGTGGTGGTGCATTCGCTGGTCCGGCGGGAGGATTCGGGCATCCTTCCCGATCCGGCGGCAGTCTTGGAGCGCCCCTTCTATCAACGAGTGACGGAGGCACTGGACAACCGGTGGTGGGAGTTCCCGGAACTTCCAGCTGTACGGCAGGACGGACGGGAATGGACTTACGAGGCATTGGCCGGGGCGTCGGCGCGCATTGCGGAGCGAATCGACGAGGCGGGGATCGCCGTGGGATCGGTGGTGGCGGTGACGGGGGTAAGGTCCTTCGGGCTGATCGCGGGAATCGTAGGGGTCTGGCGCGCAGGGTGTGTCATGCTGACGTTGGATCCGAATCTCCCGTTGCAGCGGCGGCGGGTCATGTTGGAGCAGGCTGGCGCCTCCGGGATACTTGGGGTCTCGGGAAACGAAGCGTTGGATGTCTCCGAATTGATCGAGGAACGACCGGACATGCGGATCGTGGAGGTTGGAGGTGATGGGACGCTGGCTGGGGGAGGAGGAACGGTAGGGACGGGAACGGGTTCCTCGGACCGGATGCCGTCGGGGGACGCGGCGTATTTGTTTTTTACTTCCGGGACCACAGGGGCTCCGAAGGCGGTTCGGGGGAGTCATGCGGGGTTGGGGCATTTTCTTGCGTGGCAGCGGACGACGTTCGGGATCGGGCCCGGGGACCGGGCGGCGCAACTGACCGGGTTGTCGTTCGACGTGGTGTTGCGGGACATGTTCACGCCGCTGACGGGCGGTGCGACGCTTTGTCTTCCTCCGGCCGGGGAGGAACATCTTGCCGGCCGACTTCTCGCTTGGCTGGGAGAAGAGAAGGTGACGCTCCTGCATTCGGTGCCATCGCTGGCCCAGGCATGGCTGGAACAGGCGCCGGAAGCGCGGCCGCTGGCGGCGTTGCGCCTCACGTTTTTTGCGGGTGAACCCCTGACGCAGGCGCTGGTGCAGCGTTGGCGCGTGATCTGTCCTTCGACGCGCGTGCTGAATCTTTATGGGCCGACAGAGACGACCCTGGCGAAGTGCTGGCACGAGGTCGGACCAGAACCGGATGCGGGGATACAGCCTGTCGGACGTCCCCAGCCGCAGACACAGGCCTGGGTCTTGAACGAGGCACGGGCATTGTGCGGCATCGGCGAGCCGGGCGAAATCGTGATCCGGACGCCGTTCCGCTCCCTTGGCTACGCCAACTCCCCCGAGGAAACGGCCAGGAGGTTCGTTCCCAATCCGTATCGTGCCGATTCAGACGATCTCGTTTACCTGACAGGAGACCGCGGCCGGTATCGGGCCGATGGTGTGTTGGAGATTCTTGGAAGAATGGACTTTCAAGTGAAGGTCCGCGGGGTGCGGATCGAATTGAACGAAGTGACGGCCGCGCTGGCGACGCATCCGGAGGTGCAATCGACGGTGGTGATCGCGCGAGAGGACGAGCCCGGGCGCAAGTACCTGGTCGGTTACGTGGTGGCCCGGGGCAGCGCGGCGGATCTGCCGTGGAGGCTGACCGACCACCTGCGTCGGTTGCTGCCGGCGGCGTTCGTTCCGGAGGCCATCGTCGTCCTCGATCGTCTGCCCCTCACTCCGAACGGGAAGGTCGATCGCAAAGCCCTGCCGGCGCCCGTCCGCCCGGAACGGGTGATCTCCGCCGTGGAACCGAGGAACCTGACGGAACGCCAGGTCATGGACCTGATGCGGGAACTGCTGCGCGATGGAAGGCTTGGGCCGGAGGACAATTTCTTCGAGGCGGGCGGGCATTCACTGCTGGCCCTGCAATTGATGGCCGGAATCCGGAAACTCCTGGGGGTGGAGGTTTCCTTGCGGGTGCTGTTTGAACAGCCCACCGCGGTCGCCGTGGCCCGGGCGGTGGATGAGGCCCGGGCGCGCCAGTCCGGAATGGCGTTGAAATCGGTGACGCCGCTCAACCTGGGGGATGTCGGCCGGCCGGCGTTGTTCATCTTCACCGGCGGCAACGGCGGCGATCGGGAGTTGTACGTGCATTCGTACCTTGCACAGAAATGGCTCGGCGGGCGGAGGCCCGTTTATGGACTGCGGATGCGTGGTTGGGATGGGTCGGTGGCGCCGCACGCCGACATCCGCACGATGGCCCGGGATTACATTGGGGAGATCCGTTCCGTACAACCCAAGGGGCCATTCTTTCTGCTGGGAGATTGCACCGGGGGCAATATCGCCTTCGAAACGGCGTGCCAACTGCAAGGGGCGGGGGAGAACGTGCCGCTGCTTCTACTGACGGACTGCATCCGGCCGCGGTGGTTCGAATACGGGCGATTCGTGGCGCGTGAAATGTGGCGTCGATGGCGGATGCGCCGACGGGGCGGCGGAACCGAGGAGGAACGCCGGAGGAACATGGGTGGGGCTGACGAGGAGGCGACGTCGTCGACGCCGTCGGTGGATGCACCGGGTGAGGAGTACTGGACCCAGTTGGGGCGGCACTATCGACGCGTGATCACGAGCAACCGTCCGGGGCGATTTGTCGGAAGACTTCACCTCGTGGTGAGCCAGGGTCGGGCGAGGGATGGCCGGATCCTGCGTTGGGGCGAGTGCGCGACCGACGGGGCAACCGTCACGGAGTTGCCGGACAACCATTGGCTGTATCTCTGGCATCACGGCGATCGGATTGGGAAGCTGTTGGAGGAGGCGGAACGCCTGGCGACGTGACGCGGGCAAGGGCGTCGTCGAGAATGCCGACGGCACGGTCGATTTGGGACCGGGAGATCGTCAGGGCCGGAGTGAGGGTGAGGATGTTCCCCTGCGTGATCTTGAAGTTCAGGCCGTCCGAGAGGCTGTGGTACATGACCTGTTCGGCCTCGTCCGTGGCACGGATGATTTGGCCATTCCGCCGGTACCCAAGCTCGACGCCGACCAGCAGGCCGAGTCCGCGGACGTCAATGACCAGGGGATGCCGATCGGCGAGGGCGCGCAGGCGTTCGACGAAATAGGCGCCGAGTTCACGGGCCCGGGCGGGGAGGTTCTCCTCCTGGACGATTTGGAGCGTGGCGAGGGCGGCGGCGCAGGCGACGGGGTTTTTTTCGTGAGTGTAGTGTCCGAGGGCGCCGTGGGGGAGGGCGTCATTGAGGTCCTCGCGGGCGAGGAGAGCAGCGAGGGGGAAGACCGCGCCTCCGAGTCCCTTGCCAATCACGAGCATGTCGGGGACGACGTCGTAGTGTTCGCAGGCGAACATACGGCCCGTGCGCCCCAGGCAGATCGGGATTTCGTCGAGGATCAAGAGGGCGCCGTGCCGGTCGCAGGCGGCCCGAATCCGCTTCCAGTAGTCGAGGGGTGGGATGAACGGAGTGCAACGCACCGTCTCCGCGATCACGGCGGCGACGTCGCCTTCGCGTTCGAGCACGTAGTCGACGTAGTCCGCGCAGGCGAGGGAGCACGCTTCGCCACACCGGAACGGGCAATGGCGGGAGTCTGGGGGCGGGACGTGTTCACAGCCCGGCAGGAGGGGGCCGATATCGCGGCGGAAAATGGCTTCACCGCCGATGGAGATGCAATCGAGGGAGGCGCCGTGAAAGGACTCCCACATCGAGATGGTCTTGAAGCGGCCGGTGGCGGCCCGGGCGAGCTTGAGGGCCATTCCGATGGCCGAAGTGCCGCCGGGGGCGAAGAGGACACGCTTGAGGCGGCCGGGAGCCAGCCGCGTCAGTTCACGGGCGAGGTCAATGGCTGGAGTGCAAGTGTATCGTCGGGGACAGAAGCTCAGTTCCTGGAGTTGGCGGGTGATGGCTTCAAGAACGCGAGGGTGCCCGAAGCCGGCCTGGTGGACATTGTTGCCGTGGAAATCGAGCAACTCCCGCCCCTGCCAGTCGGTGAGGGTCGCGCCGGAGCAGGATCGGAGGGCATTGAGGCAGGGGCTTGAGAGCGATTGGTGAAGGAAGAGGGCGGCGTCGTCGGCGACGAGTTGGCGGCTGGCTGCGTCGAGGTGTTGGGAGGCCCATGCTTCGCGACGCGGGGAGATGTTCAGGTCGCCTTCGGATCGGATTGCATCGAGGGCCGCCTTGGTCCTTTCCATGCGTCCGAGCATGCGGGGCGGGGCCCGAAATTCACGCCAATCCTTCTGTGATGAAACACTTTCATCGCACCGACATTGGGGTGTTGAAACGCGAATCAGTTGGTGAGGACGTGCCGGAGGTAGAGGTACATGAGCGGCGCGTTAAAGAGGAGGCTGTCGAGGAGATCAAGGATGCCGCCGATGCCGGGAAAGATCTGACCGGAATCCTTGGCGCCGGCTTCGCGCTTGAAGAGGGATTCGATGAGATCGCCCACCACGGCGGCGACACTCAGGAGGATTCCCAGGAGCGTGGCATGGAGAATCGTCATGCCTTCAAGACGGTGCCCGAGAAACTGAGCGAAGAGGAGACTGGCGCCGGTGGAGATGGCGATGGCGCCGGCGAATCCTTCCCAGGTCTTTCCGGGGCTGATCCGGGGGATCATCTTGTGCCGGCCGATGAGGGAGCCGGTCAGGTAAGCGCCGACGTCGCTGAACTTGGTGACGACGATGAAGTAAAGGACGTAGTAGCGGCCGTCGATGCCCGGGAGGAAGACGATCTTTGGGATGAAATTCAGCAGCCACGGGACGTACATCAGGCCGAAGAGCGTGGTCGAAATCGCGGTGAGTCCGTCGGTCACGGACTTGGCGAGGAATCGGCGGACGCAGAGCCCGAGGACGAAGACCACGATGATGGCGACCTCGAAGTCATTGGCCTTGGCAGCGAGTTGGGCGTGGGCGTGCGGGATGACACCGCTGAAGTAGAGGAACGTGCTCAACATCAGCGTGATGCCGGAGAATATCCCCCAGTATCGGAAGCAAACCAGGCCCCGCTTCTCCACGAGGTCGTAGAACTCGCGCAACCCCTGCACGGCAAGCGCGAGCATGAGGGCGAGGAAGACCCAGTTCGTGATGGCGTGGTTCTCAGAGAAGATCGTCCAGAGCACGACGGTCCAGAGCGCGACCGTGCTGGAGAGGCGTCGGACGAAGACCTGGGCCTTGGAGACCGCCGGGACGGGTTGGGCCGTGGGTTGAGGCGGTTGAGATGTCACGGGCGCCGGTACCCTTCCGGTTTTGCACCGAAAAGTTCAAGGAGGGAGGGCGACCTCGCGGACGTGGACTTGGAGGAATGGCCTAGGCGTGGTTGCCTTCGCCCGTGAAGCCATGGATCTGGGTGCGTCGAGTCTTGATCGGCATGCTGGCGCTGATTGTCGTTCTGGCGGTCCTGGTCGGATCCTTGTGGATTTACTTTCATCCGGCCGTGACGCGGACGAACGGCCTGGTGTATGGCCAGCGCGATGGCCGGGACGTCACGATCGATGTGGTTCAACCGACGCGACCGAACGGTCTCGGCGTGGCCCTGCTCGTGAGCGGAGGCTGGAAGTCGTCGACAAACTCATTCCGTCCTTGGATGACGGCGCCGCTGCTTCGACGAGGCTACACGATCTTCGCGGTTTACCACGTGTCGCAACCGGACGCGACGATCATGGAGATCGTCGACGACATGCACCGTGCCATCCGATACATCCGTCACCATGCGCGGGAGTACGGCATCGATCCGGACCGGCTGGGGGTGAGCGGGGGCAGCTCGGGAGGGCACCTCAGCCTCATGCTGGCCACCCGGGGCGGTCCCGGAGTGGCGTCGTCGTCGGACCCAATCGAACGGGAGAGCAGCGCGGTCCAGGCGGTGGCGATCTTCTATCCCGTGACAGACCTGGTGGACCTGGGAACCTCGACGGAAAATCTTGGCGATGGCGGGCCGCCGAAGAGCTTCGTGAAGGCGTTCGGGCCGGAGTCGACGAACCTTGTCGTGTGGAAGCCGATCAGCTTCGCAATGTCGCCCCTCTACCACATCACGACCAACCTTCCGCCCACGCTGATTTTTCAGGGCGGCGCGGACACGCTGACGCCGCCGGAGCAGTCGGAGCGCTTTCAGAAAAGGGCGAGGGAACTCGGTTGCACGGTCGATATCGTGATGCGACCCGGCGCAAAGCACGGGTGGTTGACGATGCTTTGGGACGTCCGGCAGTTCGCCGATTGGTTCGACCGGCATCTGGCAACGAAGTCGTGACCTGGGCTTTGTGAACCTATCCATGAACCGACCATTCCCAGATCCGTCTCCCGCCGTAGCGAAGCGCAGGTGGGAGAGGGTGGTTCCGCGCATGCGGAACCCTG
>JBBQIU010000107.1:0-7920 GCA_038325245.1 Verrucomicrobiota bacterium | reverse complement strand
CTTCGCCCAGGTTCACGAGAATTCCCTCCACGCTTTCGCCGTCATCGCCGCCACGTTCATCCTGGCTCTCGCCGTGGGCGGGCAGGCTGCGCGCCTGGGAATACGCGTTGAACCGCGGCGTGTCGCCCACCTGGGTCTTGGAACCGGCCTTTCCGCCGGCGGAATGCTCTTCCATCCTCTCACCTCGATTGAGGTCGTCGAACTCGTGCCCGAGGTCGTCGAGGCCGCCCGCTCGCATTTCGCCGACGCCGCGGCGGGCCTCTTCAGCGATCCCCGAACCCACATCGTCATCGACGACGCGCGCAATTACCTGCGGGCGCGTCCTGAGCCGTTCGATGTCCTGATCGGCGATCTCGTCGTTCCCTGGCGCCAGGGCGAAGGCTCACTCTTCACACGGGAGCACTTTGTCGCGGCGCGCGACGCCCTCGCGCCCGGGGGGCTGTTCTGCCAATGGCTCCCCCTCTTCCAGCTCTCAGAGACCGAGACCGGGTCTCGCTCGGCCTCCGTACCGTTGCGCAGACGGCGTCTACGTCGCGGCCGATGCCCCTCCGGGCCTCCCATCCAGATCCTCGTCCGGCCGGCGTGAGCCGATCCGATCCGTCTTCCGCCTGCCCTTCATCTCGAGTTCCAGAAGGTCGAGCCGGGACTGGGCCTTCGCCGCCAGCGCCGTTTCCGGATACAGCTCGATGATCCGTCCCAGCGCGCCTCGCGCCGCCGCCTCGTCGCCGCCACAACGGATGTGGAGATCGGCCAGGAGATGCAGCCATCGCGCAACCTGCCGTCCGGCGGTCGAAGGCAGCGCGACCAGCTTCCCAATCTCCGCAACCGCCCAGTCGAGGTGACCCAATTGATCCGCGTAAACGAGCGCCAGGCGCTCCCGCGCCTCGGTGTCGACGGGATGATCCCGAAGTTGTTCGAGCAACTCCCGCACCTCATCTTCGGGGTCCTTCGCGGCCGGGGATTCGTCGCCGCCCGGCTTCCCACCGGCACGCAATCCCAGGCGTTGATCCCCATTCGTGACCCGAAGCAGGCCCGGGGCGCGTTTTTCCCGTCGCCAGTTTCCGTCGCCCACGTGCGCCAATCGCTGAGCAGCTTCGTGGGCCTCCGGGGTGCCCGGCAGCATCGTCTCGATCCGGCGCAGGCATTCGATCGCTCCCTCGTTATCCCTCTTGAAATCGAGGTGCCAATCGGCCAGCGCCTGAAGGGCCTTGGCGCGGGTCGTCGCCGGAACGGCGGTATTGCCCGCCACCTGATCGATGGCGGCCTCGGCGCCCGCCCAGTCGTCCAGGTGCCTCGCCCGGATCTCCGCCAGTTTTAGCAGGCCCTCGACATCGCCCGGGAAACGTTCCAACTGCTTCTCTATCTCCTCAATGGCGCTCGCATAGCGCGCCTGGATTCGATGCGCGTCCGCGATCGCGTAGAACGGTTGCGGTTCGGGCGCCTCGTCGCCGCCGTCGTAAAGGCTCGTCAACGGCTTGGCGATGGCGGCGCCGATGTTTCTTCCCCAAAGGGCGCCCACGATGATCGCGATTCCGGCGGCCAGCGGGATTCCCACGATTGGATGGAATCGGGCACCCACCAGGACGGCAAGCGCTCCCAGGCCCAGCGACGCCACGATCTTGAGCATCAGGGGGCCCGGCGCATCTTCGCTCCTGCGACTCCAACGCCACACGATCCAGCCCAAAAGAAGGCCGAAGGCCAGCACGCTGAGGATCCAGCCCGGACGGAAGACGATGGCCAAGGGCATGGGTATTGGCATTGGCATTGGCATTGGCATGCACGTTAAGACAGGACTGGCACCCGCCCCCTCACGACCCATCGAAACCGACAGCGCGGACACTCGGGACGGCCTTTGCCAATCGGACGATGATTGCGCCGGGGATATATGGGTCGGCGAGATGGAAAGTCGGGAAAGCTCACGAGACTGGTCGACGTGAAGTAAGAGTCACCCGGTTCCTTGACGGGGCTGTGGGTGTGTGATGACTTGCCCGCCATCGGCTTCTCTCCCCTAACCTTCATTCGTTCCCCTCGCATACGTCCTCATTGGACTCTCCTAGCGTTGGCAGTCTTAACCGGTTGTTGACGTTGTCTTGAGAAAAAAGGAAGGGCTACGGAATCGGACATGGGAATGCGGCGGAGTGGTGAGAAAAAATCAGGCGACGGCGGCAGGCTCGTGCCAGGCGAGGAGCCGCAGGGCGTTCAACACGACGACGATGGTGCTCCCCTCGTGCAGGACCACGGCCACACTCAACGGAATGACTCCAAACCCCGAGGCGATCAGGAGCAGCGCGATGACGCCGAGGGCGATCACCAGGTTCTGGCGGATGATGCGCGCGCTGGCCCGGCTCAGGCCGATGGCAAAGGAGAGCTTGCCGAGATCGTCGCCCATCAACACGACATCGGCGGTCGCCAAGGCGACCGCGGTGCCTCCGGCGCCCATCGCCACACCCACCGTGGCCGCAGCCAGGGCGGGCGCGTCGTTCACGCCGTCGCCGATCATCGCGATGACGCCACGGTCCCGTTCCAGTTCACGAACGACCGTCAGCTTCTGTCCGGGCAGCAACTCCGCGCGGACATCGGTGATTCCAAGCTTTTCCGCGATCCGATGCGCCACGGAGGTGTTGTCGCCGGTGAGCATCACGAGGCGTTCGATGCCCTGTGCCCGCAAGCGTTTCAGCACCTCTCCGGCCAGTGCATGTCTGACCCCATGCGTCCCCTCGATCCCCTGCATCCCCTCATCCACCCCCGCCTCCCTTTAGTACAAAGCAGATGAGTTAGCTTCGCCCTCCGGGTCCACTGAGATTCTCCACCGTTTCCGCCGAGCGCATTGGATGACGGCGACCAATAATAACAAGAAGCCGGCCGGCCCGGTGATCCAGTAGTACACAATTGAGGCGATGGGCAATTGATCCACGCCGAGCGGCTTGGCTGCTGCATAGACCGTCGTCGCAGCGATGGGCATGAGGCCAAGGCAAAGCAGGTTGCGGTTCACCAACCGGCTACCCGTAATCGCCTCGCCGCAATGTTGGTGCTGCCGGTGCCGCCATAATGGCACTAGCGCCATGGACATTACCGCCGGCAGGACGACCCACGGCAACCAACCCAGTCGCCGGACGTGCTGCACGAAGAACGTACCGATGATCAAGAGGCTGAGAATCGCTCCGGCCCACCCAGGCCGGAATCGCGTCACGCCTGCGTTGAAGTTCAGCCACCATGCGCCGGCCAGGAGGGCCGTGATGCACACGGCGTATCCGAAAAACTGCGGAACAGGGGTTACGACCGGCGGATTTTCGTCCCAAAGGAAGGTGGCCCAGCATCCCCAGAACACGCCAACCGCCGTCGAGATGACCGCTGTCCGACTCGGAAGCCGCGCGGTGAGGGCTTGGGCGGTTGCGTACCATCCCACCAGGACGGAGATGAGGGCGTGCCACGAAAGTCCCGTGATGGCGATGCTGATGGGAAATGGAGCCGACTCCTCGGTGCCGTAGAGCGTGTGGATCAGGCCACCTTCCGTCAGCCAGCCGTACACCGCCCCGGCAAGATAAAGGGACCAAACGTCGTTGACTCGGAAGAGCCAGACTGTGGCCAGAAACAGGTAGGCGAGCGTCGAGTAGGCCAGCCACGTCACGATCATGTCAGGGATCGAGTCGCCTGGCCGCCACACCGACCAGAAGAGCCGCTCGGAAAAGAAGAACAGAATGAACCCGTTCACGAGGGCCAGGAGAAAATTGTGGGCTGCGCGTTTCATGTTCCGCGGTGCGATACTCCAGCCTTTTTGCCAACCTTGGAATGCTGGAAGCACCGCGACGGCATGGAACCTCGGAACGGGCTTGTCCAGACGCCTTCGCCCAGCCCCAGGGTGAGCAGGTCGAATTTTCAGACAAGCTTAGATCACTCGGCGGAACCGCCACGTACGCGGGCGTAGGAGTGGGCGACCATGGAAATTCAGGGTTCTTTTTCAACGGCCCCATCCCGGGTGCAGCGACAACCGCAGCGGGGACGGTCACCGGGTCCAGCGAAGCTACGTTAACAGATCGTGCACAACGTGGCCGTGCACGTCGGTGAGACGATAGTCGCGTCCGCCATGTCGGAAGGTCAGCCGCTCGTGGTCGATACCGAGCAGATGCAGAATCGTGGCGTGGAAGTCGTGGACGTGCACGAGGTTCTCCGTGACGGTCGCCCCGATGTCGTCGGTGCCGCCGTAGGTCAGCCCGCCCCTGGTTCCCGCGCCCGCAAGCCAGGAGGAAAAGCACGAGCTGTGGTGTCCGCGGCCCTTCTCGCCGTCGACGCCGGGGGTTCGTCCGAATTCGGTGGTCCACACGACGAGCGTGTCGTCCAGGAGACCCCGTTGCTTCAGGTCTGTGAGCAGTCCAGCGATGGGTTGGTCGATGTTCTTTGCGTGCTTGGCGTGCTCTGCCATGTCGCCGTGTTGATCCCAGTTATGGCTCGAAGTGCCGTCCACGACCTCGATGAACCGCACCCCGCGCTCGGCGAGCCGCCGGGCGACGAGGCAGGGCCAGCCGAAGCCGTCCGTCTGGCCGCGGGTCAGGCCATAGAGGGCGTGGGTCGCGTCCGATTCCTCGGACAGGTCGAACACCTCGCGCGCCTCCGTCTGCATGCGAAAGGCGGTCTCGAATGTTCGGATCCGGGCGGCAAGTTCACTGTCGCGGTCGCGGGCTTCGAGGTGGCGCCGGTTGAAGGCGTCGGCGAGGCCGAGTTCGAGTTCCTGCAGGTCGCGACGGGGGGTGCGTGGATCCAGGTTGGCGATGGGCTCCCGACCGGGCACAACACGGACCCCCTGGTGGTAGGCGGGCAGGAAGTCGTTGTTGAAGATCTGCGTGCCCGCATAGGGCGATCCGGCGGAGAGCACCACGAAGGACGGCAGGTTGCGATTGAGTGTGCCGAGCCCGTGGCTGATCCATGAACCGATGCTCGGGCGCGAAAAAAAGAACGAGCCCGTGTGCATGGCGAGCGTGGCCTGGTAATGCTCGTTGTCGTCCGACTTCATCGAGCGGATGAGGCAGACGTCGTCCATGCGCTCTCGTAGATGCGGGAAGAGATCGCTGACGAGGGTGCCACACCGGCCGCCAGGCCGGAATTCCCAACCGGGCCGGAGCAGCCGCCTCGGTTGATTCGATAAGCCTCCACCGACGCCCATCGTCTTCCCGTCAGCGGCGAACAGCGCCGGTTTATGGTCGAACGTGTCCATGTGGGACACGCCGCCGTTCGAGAAGATGAAGATGACCCGTTTGGCGCGGGCGGGGAACTGTGGCGGCCTCGGCGCGAGGGGATCAAGGGCGGGCGCTGGTCCGGTCTCGGCCAACAGGTTGGACACGAGCCCTGGAAGAAGCAGAGAACCGCCAACCAGCGACTGGATGACCTCGCGGCGACGATAGAGTGGGGAGCGACGATTCATGGACAGGAGCGGCTAATCGACATACGCGAACTCATTGAGGCGGTAAATCACCCGCGCGAAGGCGCGCCAGGCGGATTCTTCTGAAGCTTGGGGTCCCTGTTCCTCGCCGGACGTCATCTCCCGCGCAGTGGACAGGAACTCCCGTCCGCGCGCCACTTCCTCGTCGTCGGCCGGACGCCCGAGGGCGAGCCGGTAGGCGTGCCGAATGCGTGCCTCGTCACCCTCGGCCTCGGCCGCGATTCGGGTGGCGAAACGATCGGCTTGTTCGTGCACGAAAGCGTCATTGAGGAGGTAGAGGGCCTGCAACGGGGTGGTGCTCGCGGTTCGGACGGCCGTGCTCGCCGAAGGATCAGCACCATCGAAGATGGCCAGGTAGGGATGCCGCTGAATGCGTTGGGTCATCAGGTAGACGCTGCGGCGGCGCGTGTCGTAGACCGCCCGGAAGGGGTTGTGTTGGGTGAAGTTCCACTCGGGTTGAGGCGGGAATGGGTGCGCGCCGGCCGCGGTTCGGTCCAGGTTGTCGCCCAGCGCCAGGAGGGCGTCGCGGAAGGACTCGGCGTCGAGTCGGCGGCGGGGGAAGGCGCTATACCATTCGCCGTTCGGGTCCCGTGATAGGGCGGGTTCCTCGCGCCGACTCGATTGTCGATAGGCGCGGGAGAGCACGCTCAACCGGTTCATGGTCTTGATCGACCAACCGGAATCGACGAAACGCGTGGCGAGCCAGTCGAGCAGTTCCGGGTGCGTCGGAGGTCGGCCCTGTTTGCCGAAGTCGTTTGGGGTGGGCACGAGACCGCGACCGAAGTGGTGGAGCCAGATTCGGTTGACCATCACCCGCGCGGTCAATGGATTGGCCGGGTCCACGATCCACTCAGCCAGCTCCCGCCGCCCGCTGCCGGAGTGGCCGGGCGGCAAGACAGCTCCGCCCAGCACCGTGAGAAACCGTCGCGGGACCGGGTCGCCGGGTTGCGCGGGATCGCCTCGGCGCTGGAGGGCCACATCGCCGAGGCGCGAGCCTTCGGCGACCGCATAAGCCAGATCGAAGGGCAGGGGCTGCCGGCGATGTTCGGCCAGGGCTTCTTCCGCCTCCTTGACGCGAGCCTGTGCGGCGGGCCGCCCGTCCTCCTGGGTCTCCTTCAGGGAGTTCTTGAGTTGTTGAACTTCGCGCTCGAGGCGTTGCCCTTCCTTGTCCCGGTCCCGGAGGGTGGCCTCCGCGTCGGGGACTCGGTCGGGGGCGACCAGCGGCACCAGATCGCGCTGCTTCTTGTCGAGTTCGATGCCCGGCCAGGGATAACGGGTGCTGTGGAAGATTCCGTACAGCGCGTAGTAATCCGCCGCCGTAATGGGGTCGAACTTGTGGTCATGGCAACGCGCACAACTAATGGTCAGGCCGAGAAAGGCGCGACCGAAGTTGTCGAGGGTGTCCTCGATGGTGAGGTGTTGCGGGTAGTCCTCGGCGCGCGAACCGAAGCGGCGGGCATTGGCGAGGTACCCCGTGGCGACCACGCGGTCGAGCGTCGCCTCGAGGTCGTCCGTGGGCAGCAAGTCGCCCGCCAGTTGCTCGCGCACGAAGCGGTCATACGGGAGATCCTGATCGAACGCGCGGATCACCCAGTCCCGATAGCGGTGCATCTGCGGTATGGGAAAATCCGAGTTGTCCCCGGCGGTATCCGCGTAGCGCACGACATCGAGCCAATGCCGGCCCCAGCGTTCGCCGTAGTGCGGCGAAGCCAGCAATCGGTCCGCCACGCGCGCCCAGGCGTCCGGCGATTCCTCAGCCAGAAAAGCGTCGATCTCCCTCGGAGTCGGAGGCAGGCCGGTCAGGTCGAACGTGACCCGCCGAATCCAGACCCGCTTGTCCGCATCAGGCGCGGGCGAGAGTCCCTCCCGTTCCAGGCGGGCCAGAACGAAAAGGTCAATCTCGTTGGCGGCCCAATCGCTTCGTTCGACCGGCGGGGGGGCGGGGCGGGTCACCGGACGGAAGGACCACCATTCCCGGGCGCGATCCCAGTCGATGGTCTCGCGTGCGAGGCGGGCTGCGACGGTGTCGTTGGTGCGGGGATCGGGCGCGCCGAGGCGCACCCAGGTCTCGAGATCGGCAATGTCGAGGGGGGAGAGTTTCTCCCGGGGTGGCATCGTCAGTTGCGGGTCCGTGTGCCGGATCGCATGGATCAAAAGGCTGGCCTCGGGATCACCTGGGGCGATGGCGGGTCCGGTGTCGCCTCCTCGCGCCAGGCCTGCCCTCGAATCGAGGAGGAGGTTGCCGCCGAACTCGCGGGAGCCGAGGCGGTGGCATTCGTAGCAGTTGTTCACCAGAATCGAGCGAATCCGGCGCTCGAAGAATTCGACCTGCTCCGGGGACGGGTTCGTGACGAACGCGGGTCCTTTGATCTCAGGAATCTCGCCGTCTCCAGACCACACTTCGAGACCGGAGAGATTCACGCCTCCGTGGCCGGGGGCGCGGGTGGATACCTTGAGCCGGCCGTCGCGGGTCTCGGTCGGCCACG
>JBBQIU010000106.1:0-7938 GCA_038325245.1 Verrucomicrobiota bacterium | reverse complement strand
GACCCTGGAGGTGTGCGCGGCGCACGGGATCCGGGTGTTGGCGGTCGAGGCGGGGATGACCTTGCTGTTGGATCGGGACGACATGGAGTCGCTCGCGAATCAACTGCGGGTGACCGTCGCGGCCACGGACGGAACGTCGCCGTAACGACCGGCGTCTAAGGCCCGGCGACGCCTTCGGCCGGGGACAGGGCGTCGAGCAGCCGGGCGAAGGTCTCCGGAGGCAGGGTTTCCGCCCGCACGTCCCGGGCAAATCCGAGCTGTTGCCAGGCCGATGCCAGAGTTTCGTCGGAGCAATGGCCGCGAAGAACGGTTCGAAGCTGCTTGCGCCGTTGGGAGAAGGCCCGTTTCGCAAGGGAAACGTAGGCGGACGTCCGGTGTGGCGTGACGAGGGGAGCGGGGCGGCGGTCGAGTCGGATGCAGGCGGACGCCACGTCCGGTGCGGGGAAGAAGCACGAGGCGGGGATTCGAAAGCTGGGGCCCGGCGAGAAGGCGTTGGCGAGCAGGACGGTGAGCAGACCGTATTCGGGCGTATCGGGCCGGGCGCGGATGCGATCGACGACCTCGGCTTGGAGGGTGGCGGTCAGGGAGAGGGGGGGAAGCGGGGCCAGGGCGAGTTCGACCAGAATGGGGGAGCCCACGGAGTAGGGGAGATTGGCCACGAGCTTCCAGGAGGACCAGTCGCGCTGCGCGGGTGACTCGGTGAGCCACGCCAGGGCATCGGCTTCAACGAGTTCCAGGCCGGGCAGGTGTCCGAGTCGCCGGCGGAGGAGGGGAACGAGGCGCGCGTCCTTCTCGACGGCAAGAATACGGGCTCCGGCATGGAGGAGGCATTCGGTGAGGGGCCCCAGGCCGGGTCCGATTTCGAGGACGGCGTCGCCGGGTTGGACGTTGGCCAGGGCGACGATCCTCCGGAGTTGGTTGCCGTCGTGGAGGAAGTTCTGACCCAGGGAACGGGTCAGGCGAAGGTCCTCGGCCACGAGGAGGGCGCGCATTTCGCTGAGCGTCATTTTGCCTCCTTGTTGCGATCCGCCCCTTGCGCAGTCGGTGAATGTGGGGACTGTAGTCGCGTGTCGGCGCCTACCACCCTGGGCGCGCGGCTCGAGCCTATGAACACAGCCATACGTATCCTGGCATTTGAAACGAGGCCGGAACCGCTCAACCGGGGTGAAACCGGGGAGAAAACGGTGTCACCGTTGTTACGCCTGGTCGCGCACCGGGACCGGCAACGGCATTCCCGCCTGCCCTTCAACAAAGGGAAATCTCCTCTCCGAGAGCTGCGAGAGCACAACTCAATTCCTTTCCTTGGATGGTAAGGGGCGGGGTGAGGCTGACGACCTCGCCGTGGTTCCCCTCGGGCAGGAAAATGAAGCCCTGCGAGAGTAGGCGCTGAACGGCGCGAAGGGCGGTCCCTCCGGGGGGCGTGCCTTCCGGTCCTTGTATCTCGAGCCCGCCCATCAGGCCGATGGATCGTGCCTGAGCCACAAGGCCGCGGCGAGTGGCGCGTTCGGCGGCGTTCGCCAGGCCCTGGGCCAGAACCGTCCCCAACCGTGCGGCGCGCTCCGGGAGCCGGCGGGCACGGATCTGGCGGATCTGAGCCAGCGCCATCGCGCACCCGACCGGGTGCCCGAGAAAGGTGCTGGTATGGATGGCTTCGCCCTGGGTCTCGGGCCATGCGTGATCCATGACGTCGGCGCGCCCGACACACGCCGACAACGGGAATCCGCCGGTGAGAGCCTTGCCGAGGCAGATCAGATCGGGGCAAACCCCGGAGTGCTCACAAGCGAACCAGCGTCCCGTCCGACCAAACCCCGTGTAGATCTCGTCCAGGATCAGCAACGCGCTGAACTCATTGCAGAGTCGACGGAGGAGGGGCAGGAAGCCGGATGGGGGAATGATGATGCCGGCGCGCGCTTGAATCGGTTCGGCGAGGATGGCCCCGATCCGGTGTTTTCTGAAGATCGGGCGCAGGGCGGCTTCGAGTTTGGAGAGGGCGGCCTGGTTTTGACCCCGGGCGTGGCACGGGAACGGAACCGGGTGCCCGAATTGGCGGATCTGATCTCGGAAGGGAGCGCGGAAGAGCGCGCGGTGGGTGGCGTTGAGGGCGCCGTAACCCAGGCCGTGATAGGCATTTTCAAAGGTGATGATGCCGGGTTTGCCGGTGGCGAGGCAGGCGGTTTTGAGGGCGGCTTCGACCGCTTCGAATCCGGAATTGGCAAACAGTACCTTGCCGTGGGTGCGGGCGGCACCGTGAGCCCAGCGTTCGAAGGTCCATCGGCTGAGTTCGCGGGCGAGGCGGGCCTTGAGTTCGTGCGGGTGAACGTCCCCCATGGCGTGGAGCAGTTCGGCCATTTGACGTTGCCCGGCGTGGACGACGGCGGGGTTGGCATGGCCGGCGGCAGCGACACCGAACGCCGCGGTCAGATCGAGGTACCGGCGGTTTTCGGCATCGTGAACGTAACAGCCGTGGGCCTTCTTCCAGACGATCGGCCAGGAACGGTCCGGCGCGATGAACGTGACGTTCCGCGACTCGTAGGTTTGGAGGAGCTGGAGGACGGTGGCGGTGTTCACGGCGGCCGGGGTGCGGACATCAGACGCCGCGTTGTTCCGGCGGCCAGATGATTTTGTGCAACTGGGCCTGAAAGCGGACCGGCAGGGCGTCGGCCACGATGGCCTTGACGAGTTCCTGGCGGCTGATGGGGGTGTGTCCGGGTGGGACGGGCTTCAGGACGGGGTTCTGCTGTTCGGGTGAAAGGGGATGGACCCACGAGAAAAGGAGGGGGCAACGCCGGGCGAGATCATGGCGCGCGAGGGTGTCTTTGGCCCAGGCGTAGTCCTCCCGGGTTCCGATCACGAACTTCAGTTCGTCGGTGTGGCGCAGGAGCGGGAGGTTCTCCCAACGGTTCCGGGCGACTTCACCGCTGGACGGGCACTTGAGATCGACAATGCGCCGGATGCGGGGGTCGATCCGGGAGATGTCATGGGCGCCGCTGGTTTCGATCAGCACCGTGAAGCCCCGGTCGGCGAGTTCGGACATGAGGGAGTGGGTGTTGGTTTGGAGGAGGGGCTCTCCGCCGGTCAGTTCCACGAGGGGCATCCGATGGCCGTCCACGGGAGGCATGGAGGAATAGGGTTCGGCCAGGCGCCCAACTTCTTCAAGGATGGCCGCGAAGTCCTGTCGCCGCCCCTCCGTGAAGGCGTAGGCGGTGTCGCAGTACGAACAACGGAGGTTGCAGCCCGTGAGACGAACGAACACACATGGGAGGCCTGCGAAGGTGCTTTCACCCTGCAGGCTCAGGTAAACCTCATTGACGACGAGCGTCGCGGACACGTCGAAATCCTAGCGTCGACTGTTGACGGGAGGAAGCCGCGTCAGGGCATAGTCCGCGCACCAAGCTAAGTCATGGGGGATCGGGAGGTGTCCCATGACTTTGAATCGGCAGGGAGGCGCCTAGGTTAGCCGCTGAAACGGAGGAGAGTCGAGACATGAGCTGGCCAGCATTTGGGAGGATGGCACGTCCATTGATTTGGGTGTTGGCCCTGGGATGGATGGAGGCGGTGTCGGCTGAGGCGTT
The DNA here is from genome assembly GCA_038325245.1 of Verrucomicrobiota bacterium. Taxonomy (GTDB): domain Bacteria; phylum Verrucomicrobiota; class Verrucomicrobiia; order Limisphaerales; family CAIMTB01; genus CAIMTB01. The sequence goes on along the minus strand of JBBQIU010000106.1, from coordinate 4,366 downwards.
CGATCACGGCCATACGCGGTGGGCGTCCGTTCTGAGCGCCCATCTGCGGGAGGCCACGGTGGACTACGCCGGACTTAAGGCGGCCCCCGCCAACCTGACCGCCTACCTTGATGAGGTGGCGTGGGTGAGCCGGGAAGAGTTTGGGGCGTGGACTCAGCCACGGCAGCTTGCATTTCTCTTCAATCTCTACAACGCGGCGACCCTGGACCTGGTAAGCCGCAACTATCCTGTGAAGAGCATCAAGGAGATCGGGTCGTTCCTCAGGGGCCCCTGGAAACAGGAGTTCGTGCGTTTGTGGGGGGAGACGAAAACACCCTTGGCCTTTCCGCCCCGGACGCGACCGCCATCATCCAGGGATACGGGAATGTCGGCGCGGTGACGGCGCAGAGCCTGGCGCGGTTTGGGACGCGGATTCTGGGGGTCAGCGACGTTCAGGGCGGCGTCCACAATTCGCGGGGACTCGATCTGGTGGCATTGGATGCCCATGTCACGGCGCATCGCACGGTAGCTGGGTTTCCGGGGGGGTGATCCGATTTCGAACCCGGACTGCTGGAGCAGGCGTGTGACCTGCTGGTGCCGGCGGCGATGGAACGTCAGATCCACGGTGGGAATGTGGGGAGGCTTCGGTGCCGGGTGCTCGCCGAGGCGGCGAACGGGCCGACCGCGCCGGAGGCGGACGTGGTATTGGCGGAGCGCCCTGAAATTTTTGTGTTGCCGGACATCCTCTGCAATGTGGGCGGCGTGGTGGTGAGCTACTTCGAGTGGGTTCAGGATCTTCAAAGCTTTTTTTGGGGGGAATCCGAAGTGGTGGATCGACTGTACCGGATGCTGGAGTCGTCGTTCGCGCAGACGCTGAAGTTCAGCCGCGAACGGGGTGTGACGATGCGGACGGCGGCGCTGGCTGCGGGGATGGAACGGGTGTGGAAGCGAAGCAGTTGCGTGGGTTGTTTCCGTGACAGGACGCGTCCCTCAATACAGATATCCGATTGCGGAGGGAGGGGATGATGGATTCCCAGGAGTCCGCCTCGCCCGTTTTTTCGCCCTTCGGGGGGGATGCGTGGACCTGGGAAGGTGATCCCGTCCTTCCAAGTCTCTGCGTTCTTTGTGGCAAATCCGTCCCCGTCCGGCGCTCATCTCCGTCGCATTCACGTGGGCCTGGAGGCCTGCCCGTTTGAACTTAGGCCACAGGGAACGCAGAGAGCGCAGAGAAGGAACCTGGTTTTCGCCAAACACCTTCAGGTTCTGGACCTCTGATTCTCGAAGGGCGCGTCCTGTTTCCGTGAGCGCGCGGGGTCTTTGGCCTTGACCGATCGATTTCGACCATTAGCGTCTCGAACGATTCCCAGCAGATCAACCAACGCATTCGTCGCCATCACGAATGCGGAGAGCGTCACCCCTTGGGCTTTCGTACGTTCTCCCAGCGGTGGCTGGCGGTGGTCGTGCGCCCATGTAGGGCGCCAGTAACCAGATCAAAATGAGGATTCCAACGAAAACATCGGAGGCAGCGCTTCTGCCTGTCGTCTGCATGGCCGCGCTATTCGGCATTTCAGCCGCTCGCGCCGCGACGACCGTACAAGTTCCTGGGAACACGATCGGGAGCGGGGACGCGGCGTGGTCCTACCTGATCGTGGAAGGGGAGAGTTATGAGACGAAGTCCAATGAGGATCCCTTGGCGGGCTTCGCCCGGGTGGACAACACGGACACGGTGAAGAGCTTCCTGGACAACCCGGTTCTGGGGAGCGACACGACGGCTTCAGGAAACGGGGCCCTCTCGACTCAGACAACGTTTGGACAGCACATCGACAAGGTCACGTACAGCGTCCAGTTTTCAACCCCGGGCACGTACTATCTCTACATGCGGTTCACCATGTTTGAGAACGGGGGAAACGTGGATCACTACCTGAACGAGGATTCCTTTTTCGTGCCGCCGGACTTTGACAAGGATCCGCAGACCGACTGGCCCTTGAGTGATCGTGGAGGCTATGCGGAGGGTTGTTGTGACTCGGCGGGTTACCTTCACATCCAGGATGGCGATGTGCGGGTGAGTCGGTCGGGGGGCGGCGAAGAGGGGCAGGCGTATTGGGAAGGGAATTTCCACTGGAACCTGCTTCAGTCGAGTCAGTTTCTGAACCCGGAGACGCAGGGGGAACCTTCCGCGCACTTCAAGTATGAGGTGACGGCGGAGATGGTGGGCAAGCCGATGACGTGGACGGTGTCGTACCGGGAGGGGGGGACGACGATCGATCTCTTCCTCTTCAGCACGAGCACGAATCTGATGACGGAGTACAAGCAGGAGGATTTGGATCTGGTGCTGCTTGGAATTGAAGGGGACGTGACCATTCAGGATCCGGGCAATGTGGTGGGGACCGGGGCCGACGCATGGTCCTACCTCATTCTGGAAGGCGAGGACTATGACCTGAAGAGCGGCGAGGCCCCGGAGGCGGGGTTTGCGCGGGTCGATGACACGGATGCGGTGATGAGTTTCCTGGGAAACCCGGTGCTGGGAAGCAACACGACGGCCTCGGCCAAAGGCGCGTTGTGGACCCAGACGACCTTCGGACAGCACATCGACAAGGTCACCTACAATGTCCGGTTCGCGAGAGCGGGAACGTACTATCTCTATATGCGATTCACGATGTATGAGAACGGTGGAAACGTGGATCACTACTTGAACGAGGATTCCTTCTTTGTACCGCCAGATTTCGGGAAGGATCCCAAGACCGACTGGCCGCTGAGTGATCGTGGAGGCTATGCGGAGGGTTGTTGTGACTCGGCGGGTTACCTTCACATCCAGGATGGCGATGTGCGGGTGAGTCGGTCGGGGGGCGGCGAGGGGGGGCAGGCGTATTGGGAAGGGAATTTTCACTGGAACCTGCTTCAATCGAGTCAGTTTCTGAACGCGGAGACGCAGGGGGAGCCTTCCGCGCACTTCAAGTACGAGGTGACGGGGGCGATGGTGGGCCAGCCTCTGACATGGATGGTGTCCTACAGGGAAGGCGGGACAACGATCGATCTTTTCCTGTTCAGCACCAACCCGGACTTGATGACCGAGCACACGCAGGAGGAATTGGATGCGCTATTCATCAATCCGGTGGCTGCACCGTCGCTCGCGATCGCCCGTACCGGCGCGAGGTTGGCACTGTCATGGCCCACTGCGGCGACCGGGTACGTGCTGGAATCGACGGGCGCGCTCCCGGCGCCGACATGGACGGCGGTCGCGGATGCGATCGTGGTCAGTGGTGACCGCAACACGGTCGCGGTGGATGCCGCGCCTGGCGCCCGGTACTACCGCTTGAAAAAGCCCTGAGGGTTATCTCGCCGGACGGCGACGTCTCAGGCGCCCCCGAGGGGGCGCCTGAATTTTGGCCATTTTTGGCCGGCCGACGCCGAGTGGGGTGGCATGAGACAGCCCAGGGCGATGTCTTGATCGTTCTACACAACGTGCGCGGAGGGCATCTCCCAATCCCGAAGGGATTGCGTCCCAAAGCCCAGGGTTGCGAGGAACGAGCTACCCTGGGTGGGATCGCCAAATCACCCACAACCCCGACGGGGTTGCGTCGAGGTGGCACAACCCCGTTGGGGTTGATGCATTGAAGGTCGTTGACCCAGGGTAGGTCCGCTTCGCGGTCCAACCCTGGGCTTCGGGACTGAATCCCGTTGGGATTCCAGACCGGAAAAGTGGCCAAAATCCACGCCCCCCCCTCGGGGGCGCCTGGAATATGGAAGGGGCCGCTTCGAAATTTCAGACAGACTCTCAGGAAGGAGTACCGATCCCGCGTCGTGACTTCCGCTTTAGCGGCTGGTTTCCGACTTCGTGAGGGGATTCATCCAACGCAAACGGGGAAACCGGCTAACTCGGCATCGGTGGATTCGGCTTCCAGGTCGTCGACCAATTGGTTGAGGCGGTCGAGGTCGATTCCTGGTTTGAAGCGGAAGGCGTGAGGGATCGTTACGGGAAGTTGACGCGGGGCCGGCGCCTGGTTACCCAAACCGGCCCGCAGGCATTGGTTGACCACTGCTTTGAATGGGATACCGAGTTCAAGCGCCCGGCGTTTGAGCAACCCGGCGAGATCGTCGTCGAGTGTCAGAGTGGTTCTCACTGCTTACATCACGATACCTGATGGCCGGCTCCCGTCGGCCGGTATCAGTCGGGCCTGTGAGATGTGTGGCAGGCCTTGCAGTTGACGGCTTCCTTGAATTTCGCAAGCGCGTCGGCCTCGCCGGCTTTGACTCCCTTGGAGGCTTTCAGGAGCGCGGCGGTCTTCTCTTCCCAACTCTTCTTCTCACCCTTGGGCGCGTCGTTGAGGGGGAGCGATTCGTAGTGCTCGACCATCTTCGCGATGTCGTCTTTCGAGGCTGTGCCCTG
>JBBQIU010000105.1:0-8010 GCA_038325245.1 Verrucomicrobiota bacterium | reverse complement strand
CCAGGGCACGAAGACTCTCGAAGCGAGCCTGGGCGAGACGGTTCGCTGGTTCCACGCTGCTAACCCCTGACTCTCACTGAATCATGAAACGCGCACTGATCACGGGCATCACCGGCCAGGACGGTTCCTACCTGGCCGAGGTGCTCCTCGAAAAGGGGTATGAGGTCCACGGAGTCATCCGCCGCGCCTCAACGTTCAACACTGACCGCATCGAGCATCTCTACCAGGACCCGCACGCGAGCGGTGCGCGGTTACACCTGCATTACGGCGACTTGGCGGATTCGGTGCAAATGGTGAAACTGCTGTACGAACTCGAGCCGGAAGAAGTTTACAACCTCGGCGCCCAGAGCCACGTCCGGGTTTCCTTCGACATCCCCGAATACACCGGCGACGTGGTCGGCCTGGGAACCGTCCGGATCCTCGAAGCCATCCGTGAGGCCGGCCTGGTGAAGAAGGTCCGCTTCTACCAAGCCAGTTCGTCGGAAATGTACGGCAAGGTCCAGCAAGTGCCCCAGACGGAAGTCACTCCATTCTGGCCGAGGTCTCCCTACGCCTGCGCCAAGGTCTATGCCTACTGGCTGACCGTGAATTTCCGCGAGTCCTACGGTCTCCACGCGAGCAACGGCATCCTCTTCAACCACGAGTCACCGCGCCGCGGTGAGACGTTCGTCACCCGCAAAATCACGCGCGCCGCGACCCGCATCAAGATGGGCCTCCAGGAAAATCTCTACCTCGGCAATCTGAGCGCGAAGCGCGACTGGGGCTACGCGAAGGAATACGTCGAGATGATGTGGCTCATGCTGCAACAGGAAAATCCCGACGACTACGTGGTGGCGACCAACGAGACTCACAGCGTCCAGGAATTCTGCGAACGCACGTTCGGGTTGCTGGATCTCGACTGGGAAAAATACGTTCACCATGACACCCGGTACGAGCGCCCGGCGGAGGTTGAACTGCTCATAGGGGATCCGTCCAAGGCCAAGCGTCAGTTGGGATGGGAACCCAAGGTCCGCTTCCAGGAACTCGTGAAGATCATGGTCGACGCCGACCTCGACCTCGCGAAGAAGGAACTGGCCATGAAGCAGGCCACTCTCCGCCCATAGCGGAACCACTCAGATGGAACTCGCAGCCAATAGAGTCTTTGTCGCCGGACACCGCGGCATGGTGGGATCCGCGCTCGTCCGTTCCCTCGGACGACACGGAGTGATCGACATTCGAACCCGGACACGGGGTGAACTCGATCTGACCGATGGTCGGGCCGTGGACGCCTTCTTCGAGTTGGAGAAGCCCGATGTCGCCATCATCGCGGCCGCGCGGGTGGGCGGCATTCACGCGAACAGCACCTACCCGGCGGAGTTCCTTCAGGAGAATCTCGCGATCGCCCTGAACTGCGTTCACGCCGCCTTCCGGGCCGGGGTCAAACGACTCCTGTTTCTTGGCAGTTCCTGCATCTATCCCAAGCTCGCCCCGCAGCCAATCTCCGAGGACTCGCTGCTGACAGGCCCGCTGGAACCAACCAACGAAGCCTACGCCATCGCCAAGATCGCCGGCTTGAAGCTCTGCCAGTTCTATCGTCAACAGCATGGTGTCCTCTATCACTCCGCCATGCCCACGAACCTCTACGGCCCCGGTGATTTCTATCACCCCACCCATTCCCATGTCCTGCCCGCGCTGCTCCGCCGCTTCCACGAGGCGCGTGAACGGGGACTCAGCGAGGTGACCCTCTGGGGCACGGGCCAGCCGCGACGCGAGTTTCTGCACGTCGATGACCTCGCCGAGGCCTGCGTGCATCTCCTGCGACTCCCCAATCCTCCGGACTGGGTGAACGTCGGCACCGGCACCGATGTCACGATCCGCGAATTGGCCGAACACGTGAAGAGCGTGACCGGCTTCCAGGGAACCTTGTCGTTCGACACGTCCAAGCCCGACGGCACTCCTCGCAAGTGGCTCGACACTTCCCGAATTCAGGCGACGGGCTGGAAGCCCACCATCGGCCTCGCAGAAGGTATTGCCCGCACCTACCAGGACTTCCTCGCGGAGAAGGCATCCGGAACGCTCCGTGAATAATTAGAAGAAACCACGGAGGAACTGAGGACAGAAGACTAAGGACGAGAAAAGAGAGCTTGAGTTTAGCGTCCTATTCTCTTCTCACTGCTCTGTGCTCTCCGTGTCTCCGTGGTAAATCCGACCGCCGTTTCAATTTCCAACCGTGTCTATGAAAGTTCTCGTCACCGGTGGCGCCGGCTTTATCGGCTCCAACCTCGTCCGACTCCTCGTTCGCGAGGGCCATGCTGTCCTCAACGTCGATGGCCTCACCTACGCGGGCAACGCCGCTTCGCTCGCGGATCTCGAATCGAACCCCGCGCACCGGATGTGTGTGAAGGACATCACGGACGCCGACGCCATGGCCATGGCCTTTGCCGACTTTCAACCCGACGCCGTGATGCACCTCGCGGCGGAGTCCCACGTCGATCGCTCGATCGACGGACCCGGCGCCTTCATCCAGACCAACGTCGTCGGGACCTACACGCTTCTGCAGGCGGCCCGCGGCTACTGGCTGGCGCTTCCCGCGGATCGCAAGCCACGATTCCGATTCCTTCACGTCTCGACGGATGAGGTCTATGGATCGCTGGGCGCGGAGGGCAAGTTTACCGAGACAACACCGTACGATCCCCACTCACCCTACTCCGCGAGCAAGGCGGCGTCCGACCACCTGGCCCGGGCGTGGGGTGACACCTACGGCATGCCGGTGCTGGTGACCAATTGTTCCAACAACTACGGTCCGTATCAGTTCCCTGAGAAACTGATCCCGGTGGTGATTCTGAAGGCGCTCCGCGACAATCCCATCCCCGTGTACGGAAAGGGTGAGAACATCCGGGACTGGCTTCACGTGGAGGATCACGCGCGGGCGTTACTCTCGGTGGTTGAGAAGGGGCGGGTCGGTCAGACCTACAACATCGGTGGAGACAACGAACTTCGGAACATCGACCTCGTCCGCATGCTGTGTGGCATTCTGGACGAGTTGCACCCGAAACCGGGCGGAGCGAAGCACGCCGACGCGATCCAGTTTGTCACCGACCGTCCCGGCCACGATTTGCGGTACGCGATCGATGCCTCGAAGATTCGGGGGGAACTGGGCTGGGAACCGACGCATCGACGGGAAACGGGCTTCCGGGAGACCGTAGCTTGGTATCTCGCGAACGAGGCGTGGTGGCGGCCGATTTTGGAAGGAACCTACCGGCTTGAGCGTCTCGGAGGGACCAAACCCTGAACGTCTTTGCTCCCCTCACCCTGTCCCTCTCCCGGGGGGAGAGGGGACCGCAAGGAACACGATAAGAACGTCGGTATCAACCGTGTGCGAGCCGTCGTCGCCCGGTCCACCTGCTGTCCAGCCCTCCGAAACCCGCTGCCCACGTTCCCCCCTCTCCCGCCTGCGGGAGAGGGCCGGGGTGAGGGAGCCGGACGAGTCGGAGGCGCAGAACGCCGGGAAGGGAATAACGATCGATCCTCGTTCATCCCATCTGGATGCCATCACCATTCCCTCCCAGCCCGATCTATTCGCCCGACGAACTCGCCGCGCTTGGACTGAAGTCGTTTGGGCGCAATGTGGCCATCAGCCGTCGCGCCTCCATCCACGGCTGGGACCGGCTGAGCGTCGGGGATCATGTCCGGATCGACGATTTCTGCGTGCTTACCGGAGGGGCCGGCATCGAGATCGGCAGTTACGTGCACGTCTCCGCCTTCTGCGCGCTCTTCGGCGGGAGTGGCATTGTCTTGGAGGACTACAGCGGTCTCTCGCCCCGATCGATGGTCTTCTCCGAATCCGACGACCTTTCCGGAGCGTCACTCGTTCATCCCTTCTTCCCTAAGACCCCCGAATGGAAGCCCCGTTACCAGGCCGGGCGCGTGACGCTCAGGCGCTTCGCCCAGACCGGAGCGGGCACAACCATCCTCCCCAGCGTCACCCTCGGCGAAGGCGCCGTGACGGGGGCACATACACTCGTCGTCACCGACGCCGATCCGTGGTGGATCTACGTGGGCACCCCGGCCCGACGGTTGAAGGAGCGTTCCCGCGACATTCTTCGACTGATGGAGGACTTCCACCGAGGCCACCCCTGAGAATTGAATCGATCCCTCTCCCGAAACCTATGCTGCATGGACACCTCTCCACCCCCGACGCCTACGCCCACCTGCTCGCCAACCCCGCCTGGCGCTTCGCCTTCGATTGGCTGAAGAAACTCCCGGCCAATCCGGAACCCGGCATCCGCGAACTCCAGGGCAAAGACATCTACGTCAACGTCCATGGCTACGACACGCTCCCACGGGAACAGTGCCGGTATGAAAGCCACCGGCGCTACGTCGACCTCCAGTACTGCATCCGCGGCGGTGAAATGATCGACTGGCAACTGGCGTCCACCTTGACCCCTGCCGGACCCTTCGACGAATCGATGGATCTTCAGTTCTACGAGATGGGTACATCCCTGACCCAGATCCAGATGCTGCCCGGCAGTTTCGCCATCTTTTTCTCTTCCGATGCCCATCTCCCGAAGCGTTCGGATGGACTTCAATCCTCGGTTTCCAAGCTGGTGATCAAGGTCGCCCATCGACTGGTCTCATGACTGTAAAAGCCGGCTTCCTGCTTGGACTCCTGCTGTTGAGTGCCGGAGGCGTCCTCGCTCAGCCTGGAACGGAGTTCGGCGGCGGCGTCACGGGGTCTGATTCGATCATTTCCAATGTCCTGTCCTCGGTTTCAGGTCAGACCGGATTCCGTTGGATTCGGAGTTCCTCCCGACTCGTACCGCAGTATGGCTTCGAAGGGATCAGTGATGTTCGCCTCCATGTGCCGCGGTCAGGCGCGAGGGATGAGCTACCCGACGATCTTCTCGAGACCTTTCGAGCCTGCCGAGATCGGCTCCCCGCTTTCCCGGGCGCACCCAAGGTGTGGGAAGTGTGGAACGAACCGGACTTCTACTTCATCCGCAACAGCGCCGCCGACATGGCCGCCACACTCAAGGCCGCCTGGTGGGGGGTGAAAACGGCACAACCCGATGCCGAAGTGCTTATGCCCTCGCTCGCGTTTCGCCCGGGGCGGTACGCCTTGGAACTGGCGGCGAACGGACTCGCCTCATGGACCGACGGGTGGAATGCCCATTTCTACGGATGGGCTGCCGATTACCCCTCCTTTCTGGCGCATCACGGGGCCTTCGCGCAGGCCATCGGATGTGACAAGCCACTCTGGATTACTGAGATCGGTCATATTGGAATGCTGCAGACGGCCGCTGACGATCCGGCCGCCCAAGCCCTGCAGGCGGCATTCCATGAGCGGACTATGATCGAATCCTGGGCTCGCGGCGTCGATCGGCATCTGAACTTCCTGCTCACTCCCTACGTTGAAGCGCGCCACGAATTCGGCCTCACGTCGGTCGACGGTCGGTGGCGTCCCGCGATGACCAGTGCCGTCCGCATCGCCCGTGCCTTGCAAGGATGCCGGCCCGTTTTCCGCATCGTCCATCGTGCGAGTGACGAGGACATCGGCATCGTGCTCAGCCGGGAATCGGGATCGTGGTGGACCATTCTCTGGTCTCCCGGACGTCCCGGTGCCTCCGCAATGCCGGAGGTTGATCCTCGGCATCCCGTGCCCGACACGATCCGGCTCCGTCCTTCGTGGCCCGCATCGTGGAGTGAGGTGCGGACCGGGATTGAAGGAGACACGGCCTTGGGTGCATCCCAGGTCCGGGAACTGGAACTGACTCCCGGCCGCAACGTGCATCTGCACGGCCCGCCGGTTCGCTTCGGATTGGCCGGTTGCCGATGGGTGCCTTGGACCGACGACGCAGGCGCTACGCTCCGAATCAGCCGCCAGGCCCGAGTCGAGTTGGAGTCCGTGCCTCCCGTCCGGGAGCCGTCGCCTGTTGTGGTGCGATTACGCCCCGAGCCGCCGATCCGGGAAGATAAACCGGCTCAAACCCTTCGGTTCCCGGTCGACGAAATCGGTGTCGTGCAGTTGGAACTCTACAATTTCAGTGAGCAACCGCGTTCAGGCGTCTGGAACCTTGAGGTGCCACACGGATGGTCGGCGCCCAACGACGCGCAAAGCCGCCGTGTGGAACTTCTGCCACTTTCCCGCGTCTCCATTCCATTGCGGGTGCGGATCGCCGCGGGGATGGAAGCGGAGCGGAGTGATCCCTTGCGACTTCGGGTTCGCTGGTCCGGCGACGACGCCTCGATCGATGAAGCCTCCGTCCGTGTTGAGGTGGAGCAGGGCGATAGGCCCATCTGGCATCGGTTCGACTGGAAGGAGATTGTGGCGAGGCCCGGACGGACCGATGCCTGGCAGGTGTATCAGCAATCCGCCGACGTCATCGTCGCGGATGTGCGTTCCCCGTCGGGATTGAATCAGGAGATGGCTTTGCACTTCGCGGTGCCACGTGGCGTTCGAGCGAGGGACGCATTTTCGGTACGACTCCGCCACGTAAGCGGGGCTGGCTCCCCCTACGTGCAGCCGCTCATGACGACGGCGGAAGGGGAGGGGTGGCGACACGGGGAACTGACCCATGTGGGTTCCCACGAGATCGCACTCGAAGCGCGGCTGTCGGACTTCAGCCCGTCCATCTGGGGACGTCATCGATCCTTCCTGTTTCCCGTCGTCGAGGAAATGCGATGGCTGACTCTGACGTTCCAGGGACTACAGCCCGGCGACGTCCTCGAGATCCGCGACGCGGTGCTTCGTCGTTGAGGGCAACCCAAGGACGTCGGCCAATCGGTTGCCCTTTCAGGGCGTGGTCGGAAACCAATGGTGATTTTTTCCGGTCTGGAATCCCAACGGGATTCCGTCCCAAAGCCCAGGGTTGGACCGCGAATCGGGTCTACCCTGGGTCAACGACCTTCAATGCATCAACCCCAACGGGGTTGCGCCACCTCGACGCAACCCCGTTGGGGTTGTGGGTGATTCGGCGATCCCACCCAGGGTAGCTCGTTCCTCGCACCCCTGGGCTTAGGGACGCAATCCCTTCGGGATTGGGAAGGGTTCCGCTCCGTCGTAACCTGTTGAACACTAGCCCAACCCAATCCTCGGCGCCGACGGAGCGGCGCCCTCCATCGCTCGGTTCATGGTCCCAGTACGCGTCAAAAAATTAGAAGCGCGGCCTACCCGGTCCCAAACGAATCTCGGTGTTGATCTTGAGCGGGTGTTGAGGTGGCCGGCCATGCCACCTAGGGTTGGCCCGAATGCGTTTGCTGGATCGTTACCAGCTCCGGGAGCTGCTCGTCGCCTTCTGCTATTGCCTGGCAGGTATCCTCGTGTTCTGGCTTTCGTTCCAACTGCTGGAGGAGGTGGATGAACTGCGTCGGCGCGGCCTGGGTTTCGCGGGAATGCTGCTTTACCTTTGGCATCGTCTGCCCCTTTACCTGCTTCTCCAGATTCCGGTCGCGCTCCTGCTTTCGCTCTTGTACGTGCTGACCCAGCACGTCCGGCACAATGAGATCGTTGCCATGCGCGCGGCCGGGCTGAGCCTGGGGCGGATCTCCGCGCCGTACATGGCCGTTGGCGTGATCCTGAGCGGAGGAATGTTGGCGCTGAACGAGTATGCGGTTCCCGACGCAGCGGCGCGGGCGGACGCGGTCCTGAAGGGTGGAGGGCCGAGCTCTGGCTCCGAATGGCGGAATGAACTCTATTTTCAGGATGCGGTGACCGGACGGAACTGGTCGTTGGAAGGCTTCAATCCCGAGACGATCGAGTTGCGCGGCGCGCATATCCAATGGAGGGGAGCGGGGGGGGGCCGGGAGGATCTGTTTGCGGAACGGGGACACTGGGCGGACGACGCCTGGGTCTTTGAGCGGGTCACCCGGATCTCTTTCCTGCCCGGCCCGGACGCGGACGTGATTCAGATTCACACGAACCGTTTGGTCGTGGCGGATTTCCCGGAGACACCGGCCCACCTGCGGAGCGAGGTGAAGATCAGCCGATTGCTGGGAAGCCTGAAAAAGTCGCGCCAGGTCCAGCTCTCACTG
>JBBQIU010000104.1:0-8015 GCA_038325245.1 Verrucomicrobiota bacterium | reverse complement strand
GACTTCGGCGGACGATCGGCGGATCAGTTCGACCAGGGACTCCAGCAGCGAGTGCATGGACAAAACGCTAGGGCCCGACCGGGGAGTGTCAACGTTGGGGGGGCGCTCTGAGATCCTGATATCGGCCAGCCTTGGTCGGCGTGCCCTCGCAGTGAAGGGGTCGATTCGGAGTGAGATTAAGATGACGATTGAGAGGGAGATTAAGATTACGATTAAGTCGTAGATTCGCGGATCACCCACAACCCGGGGAACCACCGAGTGGACAGAGCAGACGTGGAACGGAAGGGTGGCGGGTATGCGACGGACGAAAAGCGCGGTGAAGGGAGACGGCGGTTTTGACTTCGATGTCGTGGTGGTGGGAGGAGGGAGTGCCGGGTATGCCGCGGCACGCTCGACGGCCGCGGCCGGATTGAAGACGGCGGTCGCGGATGGGGCGCGGGAACTGGGTGGACTCTGCATCCTGCGGGGCTGCATGCCGACGAAGGCGCTGCTCCACGCCGCGGAGGTGCGTCACATGGTGGGGCGGGCAGGAGAATTCGGGGTGCGAGCGGGGAAGGTGGGGCACGATTTCCGCCGGGTCATGGCGCGGAAAAACGAATTGATACGGGGCTTCGTCGAGTATCGGCAGGGACAATTGGGCGACGGGCGGTTCGAGTTGATCCGGGCGGAGGCGTTCTTTCTGGATGCGCACACGTTGGACCTGGGATTGGGACGCAAGGTTTCGGCCCGAAACGTCGTGCTGGCCACGGGGTCACAACCGTCCCCGCCACCGCCGGTGCCGGGGTTGGCGGAGATCGGGTATTGGACGAGCGACGACGCCCTGGCGGTGGGGCGACTGCCGAAGTCGTTGATCGTGCTGGGGGGAGGCGCGGTGGCGGTGGAATTTGCGCAATTCTTCGCCCGGTTTGGGACGAGGGTGACCTTGGTCCAGCGTAGCGCTCACATCTTGAGCGACTGTGATGCTGATGTGGCGCAGGCGTTGGAAGGGGCATTGACGAAGGAAGGTTTAAGGCTCTTCACGGGCACGCGCCTGGTGTCGGCAAGGCAAGCGGGTCGGTTGAAAGAGGTGACGTTCGAGCACGGGGGACGGATGCGCCGGGTGGCGGCGGAGGAGATCCTGCTGGCGCTGGGGCGGGAGGCAAACACGGGGTCATTGAACCTGGATCTCGCCGGCGTGGCGGCGAAGAGCGGGAAGATCGTCACGGACGCATCGATGCGGACGACGGCGAGGCACGTCTATGCGGCGGGGGATTGTGCGAGCCTGAATGAGATTGTGCATCTGGCGGTGCTTCAGGGCGAGTTGGCGGGACACAACATCGCGTTCCCGCGCCGACCTCGGACGATGGACGACCGCCTGTTGATGGCGGTGGTGTTTACGGAGCCGCAGGTGGCGACTGTAGGGTTGAGTGAGAAGGTGGCGGCTGCGCGCGGCGTCGTTTGCATGACTGCCACCTACCCCTTCAATGACCACGGGAAGTCGTTGATCCTGGGAGCGACGGCCGGCTTTGTGAAACTGCTCGCCGATCCGGGATCGGGGGAAATTCTCGGGGGGAGCTGTGTGGGACCGCTGGGCGGCGAGCTGATCCACGAGATCACGGCCGCGATGGCGAAGCGCATGACGGTGGGCGAGTTGGCGGCGATGCCGCACTACCATCCTACCCTGGCGGAGATTTGGACGTATCCGGCGGAGGAACTGGCGGGAAAGGTGAAATCGCGGCGGCGGGTGAACCGGTTCAGGCGAGGCTGACATGGCAAAAACGTCATGCGCATCGCCCATGGACCGGGGCAGATCCCTCCCCCGGTTCCGCAGGCGCGAATGCTGGGTGGTGGTCGCCGTTCCGAGGGCGTTGCCCTCGGCTGGGTTTGGACGAGGCCTTCGGCCTCGGTAGCAGGCGGGACGCCTGCCGCGACAACGGGACGGTTCATGGTAGGTCGGCTATATCCAGGCGGACGAGAGGAGACCCGCAGCCGCGCCGCCGAGGACGAGCCACGCCGAGTTCACCCGGTATCGGAACAGCAGGATGCCGCTGCCAACGGCGAGCGCGATGGCAGGTCCATCAATGAGTGCCACCTGGCCCAACTGCCATGTCACAACCGCCATCAACGCGAGCGAGGCAACATTCACACCGTCAAGGAACGAGCCGGCCGTTGGCGAGGCGCGCAATCGCGGAATCAGAGGGCCACTGACAGCCACGAAGAAGAACGCGGGCAGGAAGATCCCCACGGTGGCAACCAGCGCGCCCGGCGTTCCCCCGAGGACATAGCCGATGAAGGTCGCCGCGGTGAAGACGGGGCCGGGCGTGAACTGTCCGACCGCAATGGCATCCACCAATTGATGCTCCGTCAGCCAGCCGCGACGTTCCACAAAATCGGCCCTCAGGAAGGCCAGCAATACGTAGCCGCTTCCAAACAGGACCGAACCGATCTTCAGGAAGACAAGGAAGAGCGGAACGAGTCCGAAGGTGGCGGTTGTGGCCGTGGCCGTGGCCGTGGCGGCACCGGCGGTGGAGACGGCGGCAATTGCAAGCGCCGGAGTGAGTGCAAGGCGGGCGGTTCCGGCGTGGGAATCCGGGGGGCGTTGAATTCTCCCAATGAAGGCGGCCACCAAACCTGCACCGAATAGAATCGCAAGTTCATTCACGCCGAGGAATCCGAAGGCTGTGGACGCGACGGCGGCGACGGCAAGAAACCGGGTCTTCACGGCCCTATGACCGAGGCCCCACAAGGCCTGGATCACGATCGCGACGATCACCGGCTTGATGCCGTAAAGCAGGCCTTCCACCTTGGGCAGGTTGCCAAATCGGACGTAGGCCCAGGCGATGGCCGTCACGATGAGGACCGCCGGGAGTATGAACGCGACTCCGGCCACGACGAGGCCGGGCCAGCCGGCGCGCCGGTGCCCGATATGAATGGCCAACTCGGTCGAGTTCGGGCCCGGGATGAGATTCGTGGCCCCAAGCAAATCGAGGAACTCCTCGGGCGTCAGCCACTGCCGACGGCGGACGACTTCGTCCTCGAGCATCGCGATGTGGGCGGCCGGGCCTCCGAACGCCGTGGCCCCGAGGCGCAGGAATAGACCTGCCACTTCCCAGAGCCGCGATCGCAATTGTGATCGACCCGGTTCCGGTGACGACCCGTGAATGGTTTTGAGATTGGCGGTCATTCGAGACGCGGAGATGAGTGCGGCAGATGGCCCCGCTTTGGCACCGAGGTGGCGGCGGATTGAACGCGGCGCCGGGACGGCAACACAAATCAAACGCTTCGCGTTCGCCTCCGCCAGCGCGGTGATCCGACCGAGCGGGGTCAGGACCCCGGACCCCGACCGGTTGGCTACGGAGGCGGAAGGGCAAACAGTTCCTTCGCCGTCTCCACGTCCCAGATCCGGAGAATGCCGTCGTCTGCGGCCACGGCGGCCCATCGGCCGTCGCGTGGCATGGCCAGGGCCTGAAAGAAGGACGGTGCACCAGGGAGGTCCCTGACTTTCTCGCCGTTCTCGCGCAGAACCCGGCCCTGGCCGCTTCCGCCCACGGCGATAAACTGGCTCGTCGCACCTACGGCGCCGAGGCCGGTGACCTCCTTGCCAAAGCCGTCGACGTTCTTGAGACGGTCCCCAGTCCTGACGTTCCAGATCTTCAGGGTTCCGTCCGCGCCGCCGGTCGCGAGCGTTCCGCCATGGGCGAGCCAGGCGACCGCCATGACGTGGTGGGTGTGGCCTTCCAGATTGTGAAGCACCTTGCCTGTCGCCACGTCCGAGATGCGGGCGAATCGGTCCGCGCCGCCGGTCGCAAGGGATTCGCCGCGGGGCGAGAAGGCGATTGAAAGTACGCAATCGCTGTGAAGCGGGCCGAAATCGCGAACAAGGGTTCCGTCGATCGTCCGCCAGAGTTTGAGTTCGCCCGAACGTGAAGGTTCGCCACCGCCCGTCGCCAGGAATGTTCCATCCGGGCTGAAGGCGAGTGCATTGACCCGATCGGCGAAGGCGGTGGATTCCGCTGAAACCGGGCCAGCGCCGGCGCCCGCGCCGAGCGTCCGGAATCGATCCCAGCGCGGGGCGAAATCGACCCGGGTGATGGAGTCGGGATGGATGACGAGAGCGGCGTGATCGTCGAGGGCAACGAGGGCGAGGGGTGTTTGGATCCTGCTCTGAAAGGCGAAGGTGGCGATGCCGGAAGCGACGTCCCACGCGATGGATGCGCCGTCCGGGTTCAGTGTGATCAAGGTGGCGCCGGACGGGGAGGCATGGGCCATGGCGTGAGGCATTCCTTCAGCACGGGTTGCTTCCGCCTGCCGTTCCTTCAGGCGTTCTTCCGCCTGCGCGATCCTGTGCCGCGCGGTTTCGGCGGTCTCCCTGGCGCTCTTCAGGGATGTGCCCGCTCGATTGGCGGATTGTTCGGCGATCTGAATGTCCTTCTCGCCCCCTTCCAGCGCGATCCGGGCCTTTTCCATCTGGGGTTGAAGATCGACGATGGCCTTCTTCGCCGCCGCGATCCGTTCCTCAGCCGCCTTCTTCTTCGGCGGCAGGTCGGTGTTGGCTCGGTCGGCGACAGCGTTCTTCTGACCGGCGACGAAGGAGCGATGGGCGAGTTCTTCGAGGGCTTTCTCGGCCTGGCTGCGGGCGTCACTCGTGAGCCGGGCCCTTGCGGCCGCGTCGGCGGACACGGCCTCGGCCGCCTCGCGGGCCTTGCTGAGCGAGGATTCCTCGCCGCGACCGGAGAGGGACTCGACGATCCTGGTTATGTCGAACTTGAGCCGCTCGGCCTGTTCCAAGGCGAGTTGGAAGGCGACCGCCCGATCGGCGGCTTCCCTCGCGGCGGTTTGGGCCCCACTGGCGGCGGCTTCGGAAGCGGTGGCTTCCTCGGAGGCTCGTTGAAGCTCCGCGGTGAGGTCGTCGCGTTCCTTAGCGGCGTCGCTTTCGGATTTCTGCTGCCCGGTGAGGCTTTGTTGTTTCTCGGCGAAAGCCTTGGCTTGCGTGTCCCTCTTCTCGCGGGCCTTTTCCAGCGTCTCGGTGGCCTTCTTGGTTTCGGCCTCGGCGTCCTGGGCGGATTTTTCTGCGAAACCGAGTTCGAGCCGGGCGAGTTCGAGATCCTGTCCCACGGCGTTGGTGGCCATATGGAGGCGGGGATCCCCACGAAGGGACTGCGTCACCGCGGGCTTATCGCCGAACTCAAGCACGACCGAGCCACCCCGGGAAAGGCTGGCAATGAAGCGCGCCCGGGGCGCGAAGGCGTCGAGTCGGGTGACCGGACCGTCGCACTGAATCGCCGTGGGGGGCGTGTCGGCTTCCGTGGCCCAGCGCAGAACGGTTCCGTCGCCGGCGCCCGAAACGAGCTCTCCAGAGTGGGATGTCGCAAGGCAGGTGATGAATGCGTCGTGCCCCGTGAGGTTGGAACCTGGCACGAGTTGCGTGGCACCGACGCGTTCGGGGAGTCGCCAAGTCTGGATAGTCTTCGCGGCGTGGAAGGCCGTGGCGAGTGCCTGGCCTCCGTCAAACCAGGCGAGCGCCAGGGGCTCGGCTCCGAGCGCCTGTTCGTGGGTTGGTACTTCATCGGAGACGGACAGAATGCGCAGGGTTCCGCTCGCGCCGACGACGGCGATCCGGGTGGCGTCGGGTGAGAAGGCAATCCGCGCGGGAGTGCTGGTGACGGCAGGCCAGGACGTGATGTCCGTTCCCGTGTCGGTTCGCCGGAGTTGCACGTCTCCTGCGGCGGTCACGAGAGCGATGCGCGTGCGGTCAGGCGATACGGCGGCGGTCGTCCACGCCACGCCCGGATCGGCCTTAACGATTTCGCGGGTGACGGGGGGACGTCGGCGCCAGAGGCGGACTTCCCGGTAGCCGGCCGTGGCAAGGACATCCTCGGAAGGGCTGAAGGCCATGGCGTTGACGATGTCCTGCTGGGCGGCCCCGCGGAGTTCCGGATCTTCGAGGTGACCGGCGTATCGGCCGGTTCGGGCGTCGTAGATTTGAACGCGATTCGCGCGGGCGCAGGCGACCCATTGTCCATCGCGATCGACGGCCACCGCGTAGCTGGAGTTCCAGGAACCCGGGATGGGTTGCCATGTCAGCGAGCGGGCGACGCGCACTTCGCCTTGGGCACCCTGGTCGATCCACAATCGAAGGAGCCCGAGTTCATCCGGTGTCAGGTCGACCGCGTTGGATTTGTTGCCTACCGGAGGCATGACGAGGTCCTCGATCCGGTGCGCGGCGGACTGGAAGAGGAGGCTGTCCTCGGCCTTGCCCGGAATGGCTGCGGGCCCGGTAGCTCCCCCTTTGAGAATGGTGGCCGGGGTTTCGAGGACGAGGTCAGCCTTGGCCCGCGTCTGGTTGTGACACGCGAGGCAGTTCCTCTGGAAGATCGGAAGGATCTCCTTCTCGAAGCCCACTGAGGTATCCCGCTGGAGTTTGGACACAGAGAGCGGGGTGGCCGATATGGCTGGGACAGGTGAAAATACGAGGATCCAGCCGGCGAGGAAGAGGATGGGAGCCACAACCCCAGCGGGGTTGCGTCGAGGTGGCACAATCCCGTTGGGGTTGATGCATTGAACGTCGTTTAGCCAGGGTAGGCCCGCTTCGCGGTCCAACCCTGGGCTTCGGGACGGAATCCCGTTGGGATTCCAGACCGGAGGAATGGCCAATCTCCTGTCCCACGGCTTGCGCCGTGAGCTAGAGCTCTGGCACCACTCTGTGACTTGTCGAAGCAAGTGCCTCGTGTCCGCGACCCCATGGTGAAGGTTTCGCTTCATGGAGCTGGTGTCGGGGGAGATGTCACCCGAACCCATACCGGGACGGAGTACACGCGGACGGAGACGTCCCGGGGTTTGGCTTTCTCGGTGGCCGCTTTGGCCAGGGCGGCGGTGGAGGTCTTTCGATCGTCCGCCTCTTTGGCGCTGGCTTGAGATTGGGTGAATTCCCGCTCCGCCGCCATGCGGGTGGTTTTGACTTCGTCCAACTTCTTCACGGCTGAAAGCCGGGCTTCCGTGGCGGCGCGTTCCGTACCCACAGCGGTCCGCGCCTGGGCTGCGATCAAGGACTCGGTGGCTTCGTTCTCGGACTTGCTGAGGGCGGCCAGTCTCTCCTCCGCCTGTTTGGAAAGCGCCGCGAGCTGCGCGGCTTCCGTCTCGGCAACCTTGGCGGCGACTTCGGCTGCCTGGGCGGCTTCCGGGTTGTTTCGGTACGGCCCCGCGACGGTGGCTTCGAGATGAATGAGATGTTCCCCCACCGGGAGTTGGGCTTCGCCCAGATCGATTTCGACGACCGCGTTGGTGGCCTTCTCCGGGACATCGGACTCCCTCGCCTTGTCGAGCGCCGGGTGCCCGAACGGATTGAGCTTGAAAGCGCCTGTGAATTCGCCCTGACGAAGAATCCCGATCGGGATCCGGAGTTTGGCTTTGAGGGCGACTTCGATCGGCTTGGTTTCGGAAGGCGTGAGGGTGACGGGGGCGGATTCCGCGGCGACGACGGCTACTTGGAGAGATTCGGAAAAACGCGGATTCCCGCGTTCCTGGTCCCAATCCGGAACGTGCCAACGTCCTGAAGACGCGATGGCAGTACGATCAATGTCCCGGTCCCCGATTCGCGAACGGCCAGTGACTTGAACGACCGATCGGCCGGCCGGGGCGTCATCGGCGGCGGTGAGCATGAGGGTGGTGGCGGCCTGTCCCTGGGCGACGCGAGCCGGCGACGCCGTCACGCCGGGAGGCAATCCCTTTGCAATGATCTCGATCACCCCATCGAATCCGTCGCGGCGGAAGGCGATGACACGGACGGGAATTGTGCTGCCACGGCGCAGGACGGGGGTCCAGAGATGAATCTGACGATCGGTGTCATCGCGACGTGGCGGCGGTTGGGGAAAGAGGGCCAGCCGAAAATCGGGTGTCTCAGGACGGATTTGAATCCGGTACGGGAGTCGCGGAGAGGAGGCACCGCCCCGATAGAGATCCCGGACGAGGAGCCGGTACGTTCCGTCCTCCGGGGCCACGAAGCGTCCGATGCCATCGCGGGAGGCTGTGTCAAATTC
>JBBQIU010000103.1:0-8020 GCA_038325245.1 Verrucomicrobiota bacterium | reverse complement strand
GGCTTGAGAACGCGGGACGGGGTGGGCACGGTGCCGGGGGGGAGAGCATGCCAGAGAAACGCGCAAAGCCGGTCGGGGAGCACGTTCAGAGGTCGACGGGCCGGCCGGCGGTGTTTCTGGACCGGGACGGGACGCTCAACGTGGAACGGAACTACCTGAAGGATCCCGGGCAATTGGCGTTGTTTCCCGGGGTGCCGGAGGCCTTGAAGCGGCTGCGGGATGCGGGTTTTCTGTTATTCGTGGTGACCAATCAGTCGGGGATCGGGCGTGGGTATTACACGGAGGCGGACATGCACGCGGTCAATCGCCGTCTGGAGGAGCTTCTGGCGCCGGAGGGCATTCGCTTTGAGAGGATCTATTTCGCACCGGAAGCTCCCGAGCAGCCCAGCCGGGGGAGAAAGCCCTCTCCCCAGCACCTGTTCGACGCACGCGCCGAGTTCGGCGTGGACCTGGCACGGAGCTATGTCGTGGGCGACAAGCTGGCGGACCTGCAATGCGGCTGGAATGCCGGCGTGAAAGGCAGCGTCCTGGTTCGGACCGGGTACGGTCGGGAAACCGAGCGGAACCAGCCGGCCGCGATGCCCTGGGCGTTCGTAGTGGACGACCTCGCGGAGGCCGCAACGGTGATTTGCGCGGCAACGAAGTCTGGAGGCGACTTGCAGTAGGCCCCGGTCCCGCCTAGGAAACGGGCATGTCAAACGCCGTGGATGCGCGCCGGGTCTATCCCGGAAAGGTGGTGGGAATGGTGCCGGCGCGCTACGCTTCAACGCGCTTTCCGGGTAAACCCCTGCACCGGATCGCCGGCAAGCCTTTGATCCAGCACGTCGTCGAGCGCTGTCGGCTGGCCCAATCGCTGTCCGAGGTGATTGTGGCGACCGACGACGAAAGGATCGCGTCGGTGGCCCGGTCCTTCGCGCGGGTCGTGATGACGCGGCCGGATCATGCGAGCGGAACAGATCGGATCGCGGAGGCGGCGGCCCTCCTGGAATGCGACTCGATCGTGAACATCCAGGGGGACGAGCCGCTGATCGACCCGTCGGTGATCGATTCAGTGGCGGGGGCCCTGGCAGAGCAGGAGATGTCGACGGCCGCGGTCGTCCTGCGGGAGGAGGGAGAATTTGAGAATCCCAACGTGGTGAAGGTGGTCGTGGGGGTGACCGGGAAGGCGCTGTATTTCTCGCGCCGGACGATTCCTTATTTGCGGGACTCGGCGGGACTTGCGGCGGGCGAGCAAATCGGGGCGTTCCCGTTTCTGAAGCACCTGGGGATTTACGGGTATCGCAAGGAGACTCTCTTGCGGCTGGTCAGGTTTCCGGTGTCGGCGCTGGAGGCGGCCGAGCGCCTGGAGCAATTGCGGGCCCTGGAGAACGGGATCGGGATCGGGGTGGTCTGCGTGGATTACGAGAGCATCGGGGTGGACACGCCGGACGATGCGGCGAGGGTGGAAGCGATGATGTGGGAGGCGCGATGAGTCGGGCGCCGGAGACGTGTCCGAACTGCGGGGAGGATGTCCCTCGCGGAGCGCGGTCATGCCTGGGTTGCGGCGCGGACGGGCGGACGGGTTGGTCGGAGCAGGCGGTGGCGGACCGTCTGGACCTGCCGGGCACGGAAGAATTTGATCATGCCGAATTTGTGCGACGGGAGTTCGGCGGTCGAAGCGGGGGCCGTGGACGGGGTCGGCTTTGGGTATGGCTGGTGGCGGTGGCACTGCTGGCGGCGCTGCTTGGGTGGTGGGTTTTTTGAGGATCGTCTGTTTGATGTGCCGTAAAAAACACAGTTTCCTTGTGGCCGAACGGTCCGCACCATCCGCACCCCGCTCCTTGGATCGTATCGGGCCCGGATTTTTCGTGGGCTGGGGCGGGGTTATTCGGATTCGGATGAAGTGGTTGTAACAGGCATGAGGCAGTTTATCGCCATCGGGTTGAACGCGTTCATGGAACTGGTGCGCCAGACGGTCTTTCTGGTGCTCATGTCCGTGTCGTCGGCGTTCATCGTTTTCCTGGCGAACGTCTATTATTTCGCGCTCGGGGACGATCCGAAGATGACGAAGGACAGCATTCTCGCGGTGATCTTTTTGACGGGCCTTTTCGGCGCGGTGCTCAGCGCGGCGGCATCGGTGGCCCACGAGATCCGGTCGGGGACGGCGTTGGCGGTGCTGTCGAAGCCGGTGGGCCGAGTGAAGTTTCTGACGGCGAAGTTTGCGGGCGTGGCGGCGGCGCTGACGCTCCTGGTCTATGTGAACCTCACGTCGGCGCTGACGGCGAGCAAGCTGGCCTTCACGTCGTACGGGGAGCCGAATCTGGCAGCGCTGGGGGTCTTCTATGGGGCGATGGCGCTGGCCTTCGCGATCGGCGGCTTCAACAACTTTTTCCTGAACCGGCCCTTTGTTTCGGATGCGGTGCTGGCGTTGGCGGTGACGACGACGATCGCGTTTGTGGTGATCAACCTGATGGAGACGCGGTTCATGTTTGCGGAGGGATTCGAGAGCCAGACGGATCCCCGTCTGGTGCCGGCGGTGCTGTTGATCCTGTTTGCGCTTTGGATGCTGGCGGCGCTGGCGATTGCCTGCGCGACGCGGCTGGATTTGATCCCGACGCTGGCGGTGTGTTCGGCGGTCTTCGTGCTGGGCCTGATGTCGGATTACCTTTTCGGTCGGTATGCCGAGCCGGCGTGGCGGACCTTTTCGATCAAGACGGAGGATCTGAAGTCGTCTCCGTGGACGGAGACGCAACGGGAGCTTTTGACGTCGGTGGTGAAGCGGCACGATGCGAACGCGTCGGGACGCCTGGAGCCGGCAGAGGAACCGTCCCTGACGGCGGACGATCTGCGTTCGATGAAGAGTGCGGGCCTGAGCGGGTCGCTTTGGGCGCGGGTGGTGTACACGGTGGTACCGAACTGGCAGTTGTTCTGGATGGCGGACGCGTTGAAGGGATCGAATGCGATCCCCACGGCGTACGTGTTGCGGGCCTTCGTTTACATGGCGTGCTACCTGGTTGCGGCCCTGGCGTTGGCGTTGCTGTTGTTTGAGAATCGGGAGTTGAGCTGATATGCAGCGGAACCTCACACGGATTGGGTTGGTCAACGTGATGCTGCTCCTGGTGGCGGGAGCGGTGGGGCTTTATCTGGCGCGGCAGGGCGGGTCCTTTGCAGGCCAGGCGGGAATGGCGTTCATCGGGACGGGCCTGATGGTCGCGATCCTGAGCTGGTTTCAGATGCGGCTCGAGGAAAGCGAGCGTCTGGAGAAGCTGGAACTCGATGAACTCGCGCGGTCGGCGAAGGGCTCGACACTGTTCGACACGGGCGATTCGGAGATTTTTCCGGCGCAACGGGCACGGGAGCAGTTCGAGCGGTTCATCGTGCCGGCGGCGACGACTCTGCTGTTCCTGCTACAGGCGGGCGGAGCGGTGGCGTTGTGGCTATGGCTGGAAAACGAACTGCCCGTGAGGATCCGTCAGCCGATGTTGCTGATGTCCCTCTTCGGGATGTTCTCCCTGGTGTTGCTGCTGATCGGCAAGTACGGGGTAAAACTGGCGCAGTTGGACGATCAGCGCCTGCTGCGTCCTGGTGCGGCGGCCGTGTTACTGGGGTCGGCGGTTTCGTTCCTGATTGCTTTGGGGATCGGCGCGGTGGAGGCGGGGTTTCCCAGGGTGGACCTTTTCCTTGGGCGGCTGTTCAGCCTGCTGCTGGGTGTGGCCGCTGTGGAAACCCTGGTGACGTTGGTGCTGGAACTCTATCGGCCACGCGTGAGAGGCCGCGTGGACACCCGGGTGATCTACGAGAGCCGGCTGGTCGGCTTGCTGGGACAACCCGCGGGGATCTTCAGCACCCTCGCACAGGCCCTGGATTACCAGTTTGGCTTCAAGGTTTCCGACACGTGGTTTTATCGGTTCATCCAACGTGCGGCGGGGGCGATGATCCTGGGGCAACTCGCTGTTCTCCTGCTTTCGACGTGCGTCGTGTTCATCGATGCCGGCGAGGAGGCGCTTCTCGAGCGCAACGGGAAACCGGTGGCGGGACGCGAGGTGCTCAGCCCAGGAATTCATTTCAAGCTCCCCTGGCCCATCGACGAAATCCACCGGGAGCGGACGCGGGAAGTTCGTAGCTTCGTCATCGGGATCGTGCCGGATCCGGATAAGGATCATGAGAAGACGATCCTCTGGACGGTGAATCACTATAAGGAGGAGTACAATCTGATGGTCGCAAGCCGGGAGACAACCGCGCCGAGCCTGGATGGCCGGGGGCAGGCGCCGCCCGTGAACCTCCTCACGGTGAGCATCCCGGTGCAGTACCAGATCAAGGACCTCCGCGCCTGGGCCACCCGGCACGCGAACGCGACCAACCTCCTCGAGAAGATCGCCAGCCGCGACGTGGTCCTGTACCTCGTCGGGGTCGATTTCTTCGAGATGATGTCGACCGGCCGGGATCGCGCCTCTGGGGAGTTGAAGGCAAGGATCCAGAAGGAGGCCGACCTTCGAAATCTGGGTGCGGAGATCCTGTTCGTCGGTTTGCAGGACGTGCATCCGCCCGTGAAGGTGGGCAAGGACTTCAACTCCGTGGTGGCCGCCATCCAGGAGAAGGAGGCGATCATCGAGAACTCCCGCTCCTACGCGTTGACCAACGTCATCCTGGCGTGGGCCGAGGCGACCAACCGAGTGCGAAGGGCCGAGGCGTACCGGACCCAGGTGATCGCCGATCAGTTCGCCCGCGCGGCCCAGTTCACCAATCAGCTCATCGCGTACCAGCAATCGCCCCGGGTCTATTCGGAACGGGCGTACCTGAATGCGCTGGCGCTCGGCGCCAACCACGCCCGCAAGATCGTCATGACCTCCACCAACGCCAGCCAAACGCTGATGCTCAACCTCGAAGACAAGCTGCGTCCAGACCTGCTCGACGTCGTCGTCGAACCCCGTCGCTGACCCCGCCCCCGCATTCCCGACTCCTTTTCCGACTCCTTTTCCGACTCCATCCGATCCGCATCGCAACGACATGAAGACCAGTCGACTGAACCTCGTCATCGGCACACTGCTGCTGGGCCTGTTCCTGCTGCTCCTGTTCCTTTTCCAAGTGCGCCAGACCGAAGTGGCGGTGGTCACCACGTTCGGAAAGGCGACACGCCCCATCACCGAGCCCGGACTCTACTTGAAATGGCCCTGGCCCATTCAAAAGGTCACCAAACTCGACCGCCGCCTCCAGCCGTTCGAGGGGAAGTTCGAGGAGACCTTCACGCGTGACGAACGCAACCTGCTGATCATGGTGTTCATCGGCTGGCGCATCGAGGACCCCGCCCTGTTCTACAGCCGGTTCGCGGGCGGCTCGGTCGTCGAGGCCGAACGGAGCCTCGACAACATCGTGCGTACCCACAAGAACGCCGCGGTGGGCCGTTACAATTTCGCCGACTTCATTTCGACCCATTCCGCCGACCTCAAGTTCGACCAGATCGAGAAGGAGATTCTCGAGGCGGTCCAGAAGGACGCCAACCCCCAGGGCATCCTCGTGGAGATCGCCCGGATCAAACGCCTCGGCATTCCGGAGAGCGTCACCGAGAAGGTCTTCGACCGAATGCGCGCCGAGCGCGCGAAGGAAGTCGCCCGACTGATGGCCGAGGGCGAAAAGGAAGCCATCACGATCCGGTCGGCGGCGGACTTGGAACGTGACAAACTCCTGGCGGAAGCGGACGCCCAGGCGACGCGGATCCGCGGCGAAGGGGATGCCGAGGCGGCGAAGTCCTTCTCCGTGTTCCAACAGAATCCGGAGTTGGCAATTCTGATCCTGAAGCTCAACGCCCTGGAGGCGACCCTGAAGGAACGCGCCACCCTCATCGTGGATCCGCGCACCCCGCCGTTCGATCTGCTCGTGCAACCCGAGAGGGGACAGAACAGCGCCGGTCAAGGCACCCCCTGAACCCGCCTGAACCTGCGATGAGCGCCGAAACTCCCCAAAAACCAGGACCCGGTTCCGGGCCCTTGCCAGGCTCGAAGAGTGGCGAAAGCCACTCCCACGGCCACGTTCACCCGCATGACCATGACCACGACCATGATCATGATCATGGCCCTGTCCTTTCTCATCCCGGCGGCCCGGAACCCATTCTCCGGCAGGCGGTTCCACCGGCCTCACCGATGCCTCCCCCGCCTCCCGGCGCGAACGTGGCTGAGGATGCCGGTTCAGTCGCGCTGGCCGAGGCGCTAAAGAGCAGTTTTGTCATTGTCCGCGTCCTGCTCGCGGGTCTGGTGATTTACTTCCTCGCCAGTGGCGTGTTCACCGTCGCCTCCCAGGAGCGCGCCATCGTGTTGCGTTTCGGAAAGCCGGTGATGAAGGCCGGCCAGGTGGAGATCGAACCCGGCCTGCATTGGGCGTTCCCGTATCCCATCGACGAAGTCATCAAGATGCCGGTGGCCTTGCTCCAGAATGTGCGGTCGTCGGTCGGTTGGTACGCCGTGACGCCGGCGCAGGAGGCGGAGAGGATCGTTCCGGACGCTGGCATGTCTCTGAGCCCGGCGTCGGAAGGCTATGCGATCACCGGGGACGGCAACATCATCCATGCCCGTGCGATCGTCCGATACCGGATCACCGAGCCTTTGAAGTTTTTCCTGAACCACCGGGACGGGGCGGACGTGATGACCAACATCCTCGACAACGCCCTGACCTTCGCTGCCGCGCAGTACCGCGTGGACGACGCGCTCCGGCGCGACGTGGCGGGATTTAAGGAGGCGGTGATGCGCCGGGTGAACGACCTGGTGGTCGCCCACGACCTGGGCGTGACGATCGAACCCAGCAACATCGACGTCGAGCCGCCGCGCCAGGTGAGGATGGATTTCGATGCCGTGCTTTCGGCGGAGGCGCAACGTTCCAAGTCGGTGAGCGACGCCCAGGGGTATGCGAATCGCGTCGTAAACGAGGCCCGCGGCGAGGCGACCGCCCGCATCAACTCTGGCGAGACCGACCGCAACCGCATGGTCCAGGCCGTGTCCTCGGAAGCCCAGAAGTTCACCAGCCTCCTGCCCGAGTACAAAAAAAACCCCGAGTTCTTCCGGGAGCGGCTGCTGGTGGAAACGGTGCGCCGGGTGTATACCAACGCACAGGATAAGTTCTTTGCGCCGCTGGGGCCGAACGATGAACTTCGTCTCCAGTTGAACCGCGAACCCGCGAAGCCTGAAAAAAGGCTGCTGCCCTGACCCGGACCTGACCCTCCACACCGCAACGCCATGCAAGTCACCTCCCTTTTGACCCGGAAGGAACAACCAGCCGTCCAC
Source organism: Verrucomicrobiota bacterium (assembly GCA_038325245.1). Taxonomy (GTDB): domain Bacteria; phylum Verrucomicrobiota; class Verrucomicrobiia; order Limisphaerales; family CAIMTB01; genus CAIMTB01. Next base: position 770 of record JBBQIU010000103.1, on the reverse strand, counting down.
GATCATGATCACGATCACGGACATCAACAGCATGGTCCCGGAGAGTCCTGCGGGACGTGCGGACATGATCACTCCCATTCGGAAGTGAAGATGATCCAGGTCGTGATTGGCCTGTTGTTCGTCATCAACGGTTTCCTGGTCGAGTGGTTCTTTGACAAAGGCACGATGGCCGCCGACGCCTCGGCCATGCTCGGTGCCATCATCCTCGGCTGGCCGATCGTCCTCACCGCCATGAAGGACCTCCGCGCCGGACGGCTCAGCACCAACGAACTCGTCGCCCTCGCGGTCATCGCGTCTTTCGCCTCCGGCAATTACCGCGAGGCCGGCATGGTCGCGTTCTTGATGCTCATGGGTGAGATCATCGAGACCCGCACCGCGGATGGAGCGCGCAAATCGATCGAGTCCCTCATCAAACTGACACCCACCAAGGCCCGCCGCGTTCGCCCGGACGGCCGCGAGGAGGAAGTTGCGGTGGCCGATCTGCAGGTGGGCGATGTCATCCGCGTGCGGCCCGGCGACAATGTGTCGGCCGACGGCAACATCCAGGCGGGACAGACGACCCTGAACCAAGCCAACATCACCGGCGAATCTCTGCCGGTGGACAAGAAGGTCGGCGACGAGGTTTTTGCGGGCACCCAGAATCTGACCGGCGTTCTCGAGGTGAAGGTGAGCCGCGCAGGCCAGGACACCACCCTCGGTCGTGTGCGCTCCCTGATCCTGGCGGCGGAGCAGACCAAGCTCCCGATCATGCGGATCGTGGACCAGTACAT
>JBBQIU010000102.1:0-8058 GCA_038325245.1 Verrucomicrobiota bacterium | reverse complement strand
AGGGCGCACCATTTACAGCATCGGCCTCTACGATCTTCCGCCCTACCTCAAGCGTTTCCTCAAGACCCACCGGACCGTAAATGTCCACGTGGAGTACCACCGGGCCAACCGCGTCTACGAAGACGTCCTCAGCAACGTGTGCGACGTCGGGCTCGTGGCTTTCGCGGTCAAGGAAAGCCGGCTCGAGGTCATCCCGCTTTGGCGCGACAAACTCGTGCTCGTCTGTTCGCCCCGCCACCCCCTTGCCTCCCGCGAGTCCGTCCCACTGTCGTCCCTCCGCGGCGAGCGGTTCATCAGCTTTGAACCCGACATCCCGACTCGCCGCGCCATCGACAAGGCTCTCCGAGCCGAAGGCGTCGAGGTGCAGCATGTGATGGAGGTCGACAACATCGAAACCGTCAAACGCGCCGTCGAGATCGAACTCGGCATTTCCGTGATTCCCCAATCCACGGTGGCCCAGGAGGTGCGGAATGGAACCCTTGCGCAAATCGAGCTCGCGGGTGCCGACTTTGCCCGCCCGGTTTCCGCCATCATCAAGAAAAGCAAGGTGCTCTCGCCGGCGATGAAGCAGTTCATCAGCATTCTCAAAGATCCGAAACCGACGCCCGATGGCGGAGCCGACATTCCGGAACCCTCGCCAACCCCTGCCGCGGCCACGCCCCCGCGCCCGCCCGCGTCGCCCCGCGCGCCCGCGTCGCCCCGTCGAACCGTGGCGCCCGCGGTCTAAGCCGTGACGATTCCGTCTTGAAGCACCCACCGACGCGACGATCGCGAACAATCAAGGCGGGTGTTGTTGCGACTCCTCCCGCTCGTCCCCCTTTGCGAGCTTTGCGCGCGCGGGAAAAAAACGGTTTCGCGCGAGGCCTCTTGATTCCAAAGGGATCATTCCCAAGCGCCCCCACTGGGTTTCGTACCCTGACTTGACCTTCATCCGGACGCTCCTAGCCTCACTTCCATGGCGAACAAGCCGGCAAAGCCAAACGGGAAGAACCTCCTTCTGGGTGTTGGTATGGATTCCGATGGCCACAAGCGAGTCACGACCGGCTCGAATTTCGCCCTCGTCGGCGGCACTGAGGCGACCCATGACGGGATGGTTGAGAAGGCGATCAAGATCAATGAACACCTCAAGCGAAGAGGCAAGGACCTCTCCGAGGTCACTCGGCAGGAGTTCGACGAAATCGCCCAGAAAGTCGGCCTTCAGCGCCACGCCCCCGAGGAAAACTAGCCTCACGCGACCCGACCCAACGACCCGCGTGGTGTCCAACTGGCAACGCCGGCTCGGCTTTCTCGCCTCCTGCCTCATTGTAGGCGCCACGGCTTTCGGAGCCCGGGCCGAGCGCCTGCGCATTCCCGCGTTCACGGCCTACACGTTGCCCGACGCCGACGGAGCGCGGATCTCCGAGCGCACAGGGGTCACCCGATGGACCAACCCCGCCCTCACGATCCATTGGTACGGACAGATGAGGCAGACTGGTGAGATCACGGCCCGGGTGATTCTCAGACTTCCAGTGGATTCCGAGTCCAGGCTTCAGATGGAGCTCGCCGGCCAGTCGAACGCCGTGGTGGTCAGGGGGGCCGGAAACTCGAATCCCGTTTCGGCCGATTTCGGCGCGTTTCGAATACCCCAGGTCGGCTATCAGCGCCTTTCTCTCCGCGCATTGAATCCTTCGGGCCAACCGTTCGGGGATCTCGACGCCTTGGAGCTCGAAGGCCCGCCCGCGACTGGCGCCCACTTCAACCTCAAGGAACGCCGCAACGCCGCCTCGGTCCACCTCTCGTATCCCGCTCTCGCCGGCACGAACATCGCCGCCTTCCACACCGAGGTCACGGCCCTCGATGACCCGACCGCCACTTTCTACATGGCGTGTGGCTGGCACCGGGGCTACTTCGGCATGCAGGTCAACAGTCCTTCCGAGCGCCGAATCATCTTCTCCGTATGGGACAGCGGCGCCGAGGCCGTCGACCGCCAGAAGGTCTCCGATGAGAACCGCGTGAAACTGGTCGCCAAGGGCGACGGCGTTTTCAGCGGCGACTTCGGCAACGAGGGGACCGGCGGCCACAGTCATCTCAAGTACCCCTGGAAAACCGGCCAACCCCAGCGGTTCCTCGTCACCGCGCAACCCACCAACGAGACCTTCACCATCTACTCGGGCTACTATTTCCACCCGGATTCGCGGGCCTGGATGCTGATCTCGTCCTGGAAGGCCCCCAAGGAGGGTGGTTGGCTCAAGCGCCCGCACAGTTTCAGCGAGAATTTCTGGGGGAGCAACGGCAACCTCGTGCGCAAGGCTCTCTTCGGCAACCAATGGGTTCGCACCGACGGCGGAAGCTGGATTGAACTGAACAAGGCCTCGTTCAGCCATGATCCGACGGGCAGGTCCGACCGGCTTGACCGGTTCATGGGCGTCGAGGATGGCCGCTTCTTCCTTAGCCACGGAGGATTTATCGAAGGCTTCACCGCTTTCGGCGAGACCTTCACGCGCCCGGCCACCGCCCATCCGCCACAGGATCTCGTGGACTTCAAGCCGCTCTGAACGCTCGACCGCACGGGGGGAGCGCCAACTTTTCGGCTCAACACCATGGACCTTTTCCTCGCAATGCCGCTGAAGCGTCCGTGCCGCTTCGGAGGAACCGGGCCTCTCTCGTTTCCTTCTCTGCGCTCTCTGCGCTCTCTGCGTTCCCTGTGGCCTAAGTCCAAACGGGCAGGCCTCCAGGCCCACGTGAATGCGACGGACATGAGCATCGGACGGGGAGGGATTTGCCACAAAGAACGCAGGGAACGCAGAGACTTGGAAGGACGGGATCGCCTTCCCAGGTCACCCATGACCCGAAGGGCCAAAAAACGGGTGAGGCGTACTCCTTGGAACCTATCATCCACTTCCTCCGCAATCGGTTATCCGTATTGAAGGACGCGTCCTGGCGACGGCCTGCGATCTCTTCGCGAAGGTGATGCGCGATGGGGTAGCCGCTCCCCTATTGAGCGACCGCGGACAACTCCGGCCAGAGGCCGGCGGACATGTGCATCCCCTTCTCGAAGATCGACAGGTTCAGTTGTTCGTTGGGCGAGTGGGCGTTGGCATCGGGCAAGGCAAGCCCCAGCAACAGGGAATCCACACCCAGCACCCGCCGGAACTCGTTGACGATCGGGATGGATCCGCCTTCCCGCAGCAACACGGGCTCCTGGCCGAAGGCCTTCTTCAACGCCCGCAGCGAGGCTTGAGCGAACGGTCCCGTCGGTTCGATCCAGTACGGCGCCCCCCCGTGACCGGCGTCCACCTGCATCCGCACCGTGGGCGGACACAGCGCCTTCAGGCGCGCCGTGACCTGACGGACCACCGTGGCGGGATCCTGGTTTGCCACCAGGCGGAAGGTCAGTTTCGCCCGAGCCCACGACGGGATGATCGTCTTGCTCCCCTCACCCTGGTATCCGCTGGTCAGTCCATTGATCTCACAGGTCGGCCGGGCGGACCGCTGTTCGACGCAGCTATAGCCGCTCTCACCAAAAAGGGCGGGCACTCCGAGAAAACGGCGCTCCGCCGACTCTTTGAACGGTAACCGCGCCATCTGCTTCCTCTCAAACGCACTCAGTTTGAGCACATCGTCGTAGAAGCCCGGGACAAGAATGCGGCCCTTGGCGTTCCGCAATTGCGCGAGCATCTGGCACAAGACCATGGCCGGATTGTCCACGCTCCCGCCGAAAATCCCCGAGTGCAAATCCCGGTTGGGACCGCGCACCGTCACCTCCATGGCGACGATCCCACGCAGGGCATACGTCAACGCCGGATACTTCGGGCCAGGCATACCCGTGTCCGAGATCACGATGGCGTCGCACAAGAGGTCCTTGCGCCGGGCCTTCAGGAACGGACCCAGATGCGTGCAGCCCACCTCTTCCTCACCTTCGATGAGAAAGCTCAGATCGCATGGCAACTCCGTCCCGGTCCGGAGATACGCCTCCACCGCCTTGATGTGGGCGAAATGCTGTCCCTTGTTGTCGCTCGCGCCACGGGCGAACAGGGCGTCCCCTTCAATGGTCGGTTCGAACGGGGGTGACTTCCAAAGCTCGAGGGGTTCCGGGGGTTGAACATCGTAATGGCCGTACACGACGAAATGCGGTTTCCGCGATCCCGGATGCCGTGGCGTGCGCGCCAAAACGATCGGATGCCCCCCAGTCGGGGTCACCTCCGCTTCGAGGCCGATCCCCCGGCAGTGCGCAGCAATCCAATCGGCGCAGGCTCGAAGGTCCCCCGCATGGTTCGGTTGGGCGGAAACGGAGGGGAAACGAAGGTACTCGCACAATTCGCGCACGAAGCGCTCGCGGTGTTCTCCCAGGTAGGTTTCGATGGGGTTCATCAATTCAGTCATTCCTTCTTCTTCGGGAGAAGGCCTCTCAAAAGATCGCCGACCGCCTTCGCCGCCGTATTCGTCGCTGGCCCTGCGGTTGTATTTCTCTCCCCGCCACGCGGCGCTGGCGTATTGACGGCCCCGGCAGGGGCGTTGGTGGCCGCGCTCTTGCCGCCAAACAGGTTGCCGATGCCCTGAATCAGGTTGCCCACGGCATTGGTTCCGCCTTTCGCCACGCCACCGACGAGGTCTGCCACACCCCCGATCGTGTCACCGGTCTGTCCACCGAGGAGTCCTCCGATACCGCGCGCCGCCAGCAACGCCGCCTTGACCTTGTCCACGTCGGCTGCCGGGGCCCCCAGAGTGCCCTTAAGCGAGGCGATCACCGGGATCGGCACATACACCGCGTTGGTCGGCGTGTCGGACGGCACCATCCGGGCGCGTTCCGCCAGCGGACGGCTCAGCGCCACATTCACCGGAAATCCCAGCGGCGACTGCATGAGATCGTCGGCGATCAGAATGCTTCCCGTCATGCCGGCCTCGAGGGAGGCGCTGCGCACGAGCGCTTCGGTCAGGTCAATCTTGCCACCACCCATCTTCACCACGCCGAAGACTTCCATGATGGGCTGGTCCTTCAATTCTCGGATGTTGAGGGCGGTCGCGAGCAGGCCGGTCAGGATTGAGAGGACGCCGGGCTTTTGATCGCCGACCGACGTGAGCTTGAGATTGGCGTTGGTGACCGCCATTTGCATCCCGCCTTGCAGCGACCGGCGAAGGTTCACGCCCGTCAGGCCCGCGCCCTGGATGTCCGCGCCGGCCTGGATCGTACCCTCGATGCGGTTCTTCAACATGGGTACGAACGAGTTGGCGAAGGGCTTCACCGGCACTCCGTCGGCGGAGAGCTTGAAATCATATTCGTAGCCCACCACGCCGAGGTTGAGCTTCATGCCACCCTTGATCGGCGCTCCGTTCAGAGCGAGTTGCAGGGGTTCAATATCGATGCGTGAGCCCTGGATCTTCACCGCCATCACGAAGTTCTCCGCTGCCACCTCGCGGAGGAAAAATTTCCCCACCCGCACGTCAAACGTGAGCAACTCGACCGGCAGCTTCACCGCGTCGGGTTCCGTCTGGGGACCGCTGGGCGCTGGCGTCGGCGCTGGCGTCGAGGGAGGCGTCACGGTCGGGCTTCCGCCCGCAAAAAGGTCATAGTAGGGCGTCACATCAAGCGATTCCGCCGTCAGCTTGAAGGCCCCCTTCAGGGCGTCCGCCTTCGAAAAATCCAAATCCCCCGTGAGACCGACCTCGTTCTTCGCCCGGACCGTGGGTGTCAGCTTCAATCCCGCCTGGCGCAACGTCAGCTTTTCCTTCGTGCCCGAGGCATCAACGTTCAATCCAACCGCGAGTGGGTACTCGGGAACGGCTCCCGCGGGATCGCGCACTACCAGGTTGGTGACCGTCGCCGAAGCCTTGATGGACGAACCGCCATTCGGGTCGATCCGGGTTCCCAACTCGGCGGACAACAGGACGCTGCGCAACTGTTTGTCCCCGAGTGCCGCCTGAAGGAATGGCCTCAACCCGAACTCGTTGACGCCCTGGGCGCTGAGATTCAATTCGCCTCCTCCTTTCACGAGGTCCCACTTCCCCTTCAGACCCACCTGCCCGCCTTCGCTCGTTCCCTCACGGAGCCGAACCTGGATGTCGTTCATCGTCACCGCGCCTTCGGGCAGACCGAGATCCACCTTCGCCTCCATTCCATAACGGCTGAACTTCAGCATGGCGGCGTCCCCGCCAAGTTCCGTGACCGAGGCGTCCAGGACCAGCCGGCGCCGCGTGGCGTCCGCAAAGGCCGTGAAGGAACCGTCGACCTTCGCCTGGAGGCCCAGGTTCTTGACGACATTGCTGGCGAATGTGCCGGACATTTCCGCGAGCGCAGCGGTAATCGCGAATCCCAAATCCTTTCCGCCGCCCTGAACTCCTAAGTCCGCCATGGCTCGGACAGTCCCCTGCATGGGCGCGCCCGCCAAGGCGCTCCAGTCCTGCAAACGCAGGTCGGTCACGGCCAATTGCATCCGCGCATCCGGCAGGGCCCCTGCCGTCGCGGACCAACTGACCTGCATCGGCTGCGAGAGCGAGCCGCGCAGGATCTCACGGCCGCCCTGGGAACTGTTCAGTGCGAAACTCTTCAGCGTGGCCGTCTGCGCCGCTAGGTCGACCGCCAGATCATAGGAAGTCTTCAGCTCCAGCACGGGCATGACCATCTCGCCCGACTTCACAGAAACCTGGCTCCCCGTCACGCTGCCGGCCACCGTGATGACGTTGCCAGACGACCCCATCGTCACACGGTTCGAACTGTCAAATCGCGTCGTCGCGAAATCCAATCCCATTCCCGCACCCACGAGATTCAGGACGTTGCGGTCGATCGACCGGACATCCACCTGCAGTTGCGCTTCCATTTTCGACAAATCGAGAGGGCCACTCGCCAAGATCGATCCCAGCGCCGTCCCACCCTTCGCGAATTCCAGCGCGAGCCGGCGCAGTTCCGTCGGCGCCATCTCCGCGGTGAGCGTCGCTACGAATCCCTGGTATTCGGCGAAAGCGCCCAGGGCCTGTTGCAACCCGGCTTCCCATTTTCCGGAGAGCGAAGCCGGCGCCAGATCCGGCCTCAGTTCCAAGTCGAAGGTCCCCTTCTGGGTGCCCTGAAGCCGGTTTTCGAGCGTGCCGGTTACGGACGCCACTTGCGACAAGGCAAAGACCGAGCCGACGGTGATCTGTCCCTTCCCGCCGTTCTTAAGTCCCGTGACTTGGACCGCCAGCCCCGACACGTCCGCCGACGTCTTCGCGCCGTCCGCCGCCGTCGCCCGGTAGCTGAACGACCCGTTCTCGACCGTCAGCGCGCGCAGATCGAGTTGGATTGGGTCTCCCGAAGCCGGTGGCGTTCCGGACGGCTGCGTGATGGAACCTTCGGCGAGCTTCTTGAGGATCGGATCCAGGTTGCTCGTGCCATCCGGCTTCTGGACCACGGAAACCGCCGGCGTTCCCACGAAGATCTCATCGAACTCCATCCGACCACCCAGAATCGCAGACAGGTTGTACCGCACCCTGGCTAGTTCAACGGTCGCGAGCGTCTCGGCGCCGTTCGGTGTAACGGTCAGCTTCCGGATCTCAACCGAGGAAAAGGGGCGAAGGACAATGCTCTCCGCGTCCACCTTCGCGTTCAACGCCGCACCCACCCGCGGTAAGACGACCGACTTGAGAAAGCCCGAGCTGGTGACGACGAAGAACGCCACCACCACGAGCGCCGCCAGAATTCCGAGAAATACGAGAATCTTCTTCATAACGTTCAATTGGGTTGACCGTCCCCCGACCTCAATCCTCCTTGCCCTCCAGCGCTGAGACATAATCCGCGATACCCAGCGCCGGCGGGAACTGCGGGACGAAGCTTAGTTCAGACCTTGCCCTTGTCATATCCGCTTCTGTGTGGGGCTGATAAAACGAATACGGGTTTTCGAAGTACTCGGGCTCCAGCGAAGTCCCCAGGGCCCGGTTCATTTCCGCGATCACCTGGTTGAACGAGAACGGCTCGCCGCAGCCACAATTGAAAACCCCGGCCCGGGGCGCATTCAACGCGGCGATGGTCATCGCCACCACGTCCTTCACATACACGAAATCCCTCTTGTGCTCGCCCGCCCGGAAAACACGCGGGCGCCTCCCCCCCTT